>JAVLFO010000227.1:0-3172 GCA_046052805.1 Aquabacterium sp.
TGCAGCAAGTTGGCGTCCATCGAGTAAGGGGCGCCGCCCTTGCGCTTCTTGAAGTCAACCGGGATGCCGTGCTTGTCGGCGTAGGCCAGCAGCTTCTCGCGGCTCAGCAGGTCCCACTCGCGCCACGGTGCAATCACCTTCACGCCCGGCAGCAGCGCGTAGGCGCCCAGCTCGAAGCGAACCTGGTCGTTGCCCTTGCCGGTGGCGCCGTGGCTGATGGCGTCGCCCTTGGTCTTCTTGGCGATTTCGATCAGGCGCTTGGCGATCAGCGGGCGAGCGATGGACGTGCCCAGCAGGTATTCGCCTTCGTACAGCGCGTTGGCGCGGAACATCGGGAAATCGAAGTCGCGCCCGAACTCTTCGCGCAGGTCTTCGATGAAGATGTTTTCGGGCTTGATGCCCATCTTGAGGGCCTTGGCGCGTGCGGGCTCGATCTCTTCACCCTGGCCGATGTCGGCGGTGAAGGTCACGACTTCGCAGCCGTATTCGTCTTGCAGCCACTTCAAGATGATCGAGGTGTCCAGACCACCGGAGTAGGCCAGCACGACTTTCTTGACTTGGGCGGCGGCCTTGGGCGCCACCGTGGGTGCAACGGCAGCAACAACAGGCTTGGCAGCAGGCGCCACTTTGGAGGCCTTGGGGGCCTTGGCAGGCTTGGCGGTTTTGGACATGGTCGTATCGATGACAAGAGACGAAACCACCGATTTTAGTCGCGCCCGAGGCTTGTGCGACACCCCTTGCCCGCGCGCGAGGCCTTCACCCATCTTTACGGCCCCTTTTGTCGGCCCCTGGGCCCGCACCGCCGTTGAACAGCCATGCGGCGCACGCCGCGTTGCAGGAGCCCCCATGAGCCACCCCACCCCGCTTCAACGCAGCACCACCGTGCTGGCCCTGATCGGCACCTTGTTTGGCACCGCCGCCTGTGCCGGCCCGCGTGTGGGCGAGGTGATCGGCGGCCCATCGACCACCACCAGCACCGTGCAAGCGCGCGTGCTGTCGTCCACCCCCGTGGTGGCGCAAGTGGCCACGCCACGCGATGTTTGCTATGACGAACTGCGCCAAGAACCTGTGCGCTCGTCCGGCGCGGGGGCTTTGATGGGCGCCATCGCCGGTGGCGTCATTGGCAACGCGGTGGGCAAGGGTGCAGGTCGGGCCTTGACCACCGGCATCGGCATCATGGGTGGTGCGGTCTTGGGTGACCATGTCGAAAACGACGGCCGTCAGCCCAACGTGCGCTCGGTGCGCCGTTGCGAGCAACAGGTGTCATACGAAAACCGTGTGGTGGCCTACAACGTGGTGTACGAGTACGCCGGTCAGCGCTACAGCACCCAGACCCAGCAAGAGCCGGGCAGCACCATCGCGCTGCAGATCAGCATGACGCCGGCCGGCTACGGTCCCGTGAGCCAGGCGGGGCCAGCGCCGTACCCCTACGCGCAGCCCGGCGTGCAACCTGCCGTGGTCTATGTCGCCCCTGAAGCACCCGTGGCCACGGTGCGCTACGCGCCTCAATGGGAATACCAAGGTGGCGGTTGGTGGGGCGCACCGCGCGGCCACCGCCATTGGGATTGAGCGCTGGCTTGTGCGCCTCAGGTCAGGCGGTGACCATGCGTCGGTTGTGCATCCAAGCCATGCAGGCGTTCATGCCGCCCATGCAGCGCTGGTCATACACCTCGACAGTGAAGCCCTTGCTTTCCATGAAGCCGATCAAGTCCTGCCAGGTGTACGGAATGCCTGGGCCTTCGTGGATCTCGCAGGCCAGGCGAGGGATGCGCTGCAGCGTCTCGTCGTCCAAGTTGAACAAGATGTCGTATTCGCCGCCTTCGCAGTCCATCTTGACCAGCGAGAGCTTGTCCAGGTTGTAGTCAAAGATGGCGTCTTTGAGCGTGGTGCACTTGACCTGAGTTTGCGTACCGCCGCCACTGAACTCGGTGGCGTAAAAGGTGTGCCGAGCGTCGGTCACCTGGCTGACCGTGAAGACGCGGTCTTCGCTGGTGTTGGAGACGGCCTTGTTCACCGCAATCACGTTGCTCAAGCCATTGAGCCGCATGTTGCGAACCAGGTAGGGGTAGTTGGGTGGCGCGGGCTCGAAAGCCACCACGCGGCGGGCAACCGTGCCGGCCAATGCCGCGAAGAAGCCTTTGTGTGCCCCGATCTCGATCACATCCCCGCCGGCGATGCGTTGCAGCAGCTTGTCGCGCTGATAGGCATCTTCAGAGCCGTAGATTTCGTTGAAAACGTATCGGTCGCTGGCGGTCTCAGCGGCAAAGCGCAAGCCTGCGCTGGGTGCAGACAGCATGACCGGCGCGTGGCCCGCATCTGAGGCATCAGGCACGGTCGCCTTGGGGCGCTGCACCTGGTCAGACGGCTGCCTTGAGGGCGCCGCTTGGAGCGCTTCAACGGCTTGCTGTACTTGCAGGATGGAGGACACCAGAGAGTCGATGGCCTGGGCCATGTCGCCATGGAAGGACTCGATGCCCTCGACTCGATCGGCCAAGCCAGCCACCACATCGGACAGTTCGTTGCCGGTCGTCAGGGAATGGGCGATGGCGTTCATGCTGGGGCTCCTGTTTCAGCAGAGATCCAGCGCAGTGTAGGCAAGCCGAGGCGCGTGCATGCCTTGAAATGCCGGCCCTGACACGGGCTGTTCAGGGCCTATCCAGGGCTTGCTCAGGGCAGTTTGGCGCGCTGCGTCTCAGCCCTCGCCGTACACCACCATGGCCTGCCCGCCCGGCATCAGCTCTTTCATGCGCAGCAGGGCTTGCTCGCTGGGGTAAACACGCGCGGCATCGCCCAAGTCCAGCTCGCCACGCGCGGCCAGATCGCCCGCCTGGCGCTCCACCACCACACGCACGTTCAAGCCCTGCACGCTATCGGGCAGATCCGGCTGTGGCGCAGGCACGCGGCGCGCCGGGAACTCACGCAACAGATCGGCGACCGGCAATTTTTGGTCTTTGGCCAGCACGCGCACGAAACGGGCATAGCGGCACCGTGCCGAGGCCAAGCTCATCACCTGTTGCACGTTCAAACGCAAGCCACCCGAGAAGCGGTCGGTCTGCACCTTGCCGGTGATGACCACCAGCTCGTCGTCTTTGAGCAGGTCTTTGTTGGCGTCCAGCGTGTCCTGGTTGGCCACGGCCTCGATCGTCTCGCTCTTGTCGTCGAGCTTGAAAAT
>JAVLFO010000228.1:0-8869 GCA_046052805.1 Aquabacterium sp.
ATCGACAACGGCATGCTGACGATGACCAAGTGCTCCAAGTGCAGCGGCCACTTCGTCACCCACCCCCACGAGATTTCACGCCACTTTGTGTGCGGCCTGTGCAACCCACCTGCGCGTGCAGGCAAGGGCAAAGCGGCCGGTGGCATCCAGATGCATTGATTTGGCGGCTGCGCGCGTGACATATGGCCGCGCACAGCCCATGCAAAGGCTTCATCTGGCTCAAGCTTCGGGCGCCGATACCGAAAGATCAGGTGAATGCTTTTTGCAAAGAAAGTGTTCTTGCTTGTCTCCTCCTGGCACTTGATTTGTGCTTTCACGCGGCCCCTGATCGGGGCCGCTTTTTTTGGAAAAACGCGACCCCTGTGGTGTTGTTCACGGTTTAAGAAAGCCCCACCGTGATCGAAGATGAGCACAAGGCCCGACGATTCGGGGGCCACCTTCAAGCCACCCGTCATCCAGCCACAGCTGCGCTCAGACCACCATGAACCTCGCCATTGGATACATCGTTGCGCTCGGGTGCATCTTCGGTGCCTACATCCTCCACCACGGCAACATGGAGGTGATCATCGAAGCGCTGCCCTTGGAGCTCATGGCCATCCTGGGCGGCGCCCTGGGTGCCTTTGTGGTGAACAACCAGACCAAGACGCTCAAGGCCGTTGCAGCCAACTTGGGGCCACTGGTCAAGGGATCGAAGTACACCAAAGCGCGCTACATGGAGCTCATGGCCATGATGTTCGAGATCCTGCAAAAGGTCCGCAAAGAGGGCCTGATGTCGATCGAAAAGGACGTCGAAGACCCACACAACTCGGCCCTGTTCCAGAAGTACCCCGTGATGGGACATGACCACCACGTGGTGGAGTTCATCACCGACTACCTGCGCATGATGGTCTCGGGCAACCTCAATGCCCACGAGATCGAAACGCTGATGGACAACGAGATTGACACCCACCACCACGAGGGCCACAACGCCTGCGCCGCCATGGCCCGGTTGGCAGGCGCCCTGCCCGCTTTCGGCATCGTGGCGGCCGTGCTGGGTGTGGTCAACACCATGGGCTCGGTGGGGCAACCCCCCGCCGTGCTGGGCGGCATGATTGGCTCGGCGCTGGTCGGCACCTTCTTGGGCATCTTGTTGGCCTATGGCGTGGTGGAGCCTTTGGCGGGCCTGATGGAGCAAAAGCTCGACGAGGCAACCAAGGAGTTTCAGGTGGTCAAGACCGTGCTGTTGGCCAGCATGCAGGGCTACGCGCCGCAAGTGGCCATCGAGTTTGGCCGCAAGGTGCTGTACTCGACTGAGCGCCCCACCTTCGCTGAGCTCGAAGCCCACGTCAAGAAGAAATAAGGCACAGGACCGACCATGGCAGGCGACTCGAAAAAGGTCCAACCGATCATCATCAAGCGCATCAAGAAGGGCGGCCACGCTGCCCACGGTGGCGCTTGGAAGATCGCTTATGCCGACTTCGTGACGGCCATGATGGCCTTCTTCCTGCTGATGTGGCTGCTGGGTTCCACCACGGACGGTGACAAAAAAGGCATTGCCGATTACTTCAACAGCCCGCTCAAGGTGGCGATGCTGGGTGGCTCGGGCGCTGGCGATGCCAGCTCGATCGTCAAAGGCGGCGGCAACAGCCTGACAGAGAGCGTGGGGCAAGTCAAAAAAGGCAAGTCCTCTGAAACAGCTGCTGACAAGGCCCGGAAAAAAGCCATTCGCCAAGAGCAGGCCAGAGCCGAACAAGAGCGCCTGCGCGTCCTCAAGAACAAGGTGGAAGAGGTCATCGCCAACGACGATCGCCTGGCCAAGTACAAGAACCAAATCCAGCTGGACCTCACAGCCGAGGGCTTGCGCATCCAGATCGTGGACGACCAGAACCGGGCCATGTTCGACAGCGGTGCTGCCGATGTGAACTTCTACATGCGCGACATCTTGCGGGCCATCGGGCATGTGCTCGAAGACGTACCCAACCGCCTGACGATCGAGGGCCACACCGATGCCAAGGCCTTCAGTGCCGGGGACAAGGGCTACAGCAACTGGGAGTTGTCGGCCGACCGGGCCAATGCCTCACGGCGCGAGCTGATCGCAGGCGGACTGTCGGGCGAGCGCATCTTGCGTGTGCAGGGCCTGTCGGCCAGCATGCCCTTCGACAAGAAGGATCCGCTCAGCCCCCTGAACCGACGCATCAGCATCATCGTGATGAACCGCGAGGCCGAAGACCGCTTCTTCAATGCAGCGCGCGTCCAGTCAGGTGAAGACGAGCCGGCGGACGAGCCCGCAGCCGACGCCACAAACACCTCAAGCCCCGCCGCCCCGCGCCGATAAGTCACTGGAACGTGCGACGCACAGAGCGTCATTGACCGACACAAGGACAAGCCATGAGCAACCCCGTTGACATGAAATTTCTCATCGTGGATGACTTCTCCACCATGCGCCGCATCGTGCGCGGCCTGCTCAAAGAGATCGGCTACAACAACGCCGAAGAGGCCGAAGACGGCGTCGTGGCCCTGAACATGCTGAAAAACGGCAAGTTCGACTTTGTGGTCAGCGACATCAACATGCCCAACATGAACGGCTTTGACCTGCTCAAAGCCGTGAAGGCCGACGACAGCCTCAAGCACCTGCCCGTGCTGATGGTGACCGCCGAAGCCCGCAAAGAAGACATCGTGCTGGCCGCTCAGTCTGGCGCCGCTGGCTACATCGTCAAACCTTTCACCAAGGCCACCTTGGAAGAAAAGGTACAAAAAATCATGCAAAAACTGGCCGCCACGGCCTAAGGGAGTCGCACCATGAAAATGGAGCTGCCAGACAACATGGTGATGCCGGCGGCGTCGCCCGAGATCTTTCAACAACTGGGCACCCTCACCCGCCAGTTGCACGACACGATGAACATGCTGGGCGTCTTGCCCGGCCTCAAGAACACCGTTGACGACCTGCCCGATGCGCGCAGCCGCCTGAACTACATCGCCACCAAAACGGCCGACGCCGCTGAAAAGGTGTTGAACTTGGTGGACACCGCCAAGGCCGATCAAGAGCACATCGCCAACGAAACACGCAAGCTCGCCGCCCTGATCTCGGCCGACCCGGTCAAAGCCGTGGCCAGCGGTGCGGTGTTCAACTTTGTGCAAGACGTGGAGACCACCACCAAGCGCGTGGATGCCCATCTGACCGACATCATGATGGCCCAGGACTTCCATGATCTGACGGGCCAAGTGGTGGCCAAAGTGGTCAAGCTGGCCAACGATTTGGAAGCACAGCTGGTCAAGCTGCTGGTGCAAGCCGCGCCGCCTGAGCAGGCACACAAGGTCGAGGCTGCGCTGACCTCCCACGAGCCTCGTCTGGACGGCCCTGTGGTGAATGCCGAAGGCCGCACCGACGTGGTCGCCAACCAAGGCGAAGTCGACGATCTGCTGGCCAGCCTGGGCTTCTGAGCCCTTGCGAACCACTGCGCGAGGCTCAGCCCTGAGCGGCCATGGCCTCGCGCACCGCTGCCACCTGACGGCGTGACACCGACAGCCACTCGAGCGTCGGCACCACCTGCACCGCCCAGGCCTCCGAGCCATCGGGATCATCGGCGCGTCGCTCCAAAGCCCGCATGGCTTGCCGCGAGACCAGCGCATTGCGGTGCACGCGGATGAAACGCTCTCCCACCTTGCCCTCCAAATCCGACAGCGATTCGTCGAGCACATGGCTTTGATCGGCCGTGCGCAGGGTCACGTACTTTTGCTCGGCCTTGAAATACAAGATCTCGCTCAAGGGGATGCGCTCAAGGCGCCCACGGTCTTGCAGCACAAACACGTCGGGGCCGTCCATGGCCAGCGGTGCCTGGGTGTTGGACGCGGCCACAGCGGGGCGCAAGGCCTTGAGCTTGCTCACGCGGTCTAAAGTGGCGTTGAGGCGGTCCAGGCGCACCGGCTTGGTCAGGTAGTCGGCTGCAGCCAGGTCAAAGGCGCGCAAGGCATGTCCGGCATGGGCCGTCACGAAGGCCACGGCCGGTGGGCGCTGCAGATCGCGCAAACGTGCGGCCAGCACCATGCCATCCAGGCCCGGCATCTGGATGTCGAGCAAGGCCAGGTCGGGCGATCGCCCCGCCGCATCTTGCTCACGCAGCCACATCAGGGCAGACACCGACTCTGCGAAGTCGGCCACCACCGTCACGGGCACCGCTGCCTGCGCCAGCAGCGCCTTGATGCGCATGCGGGCCAAAGGCTCATCGTCGATCACCACCACGGTCAGGTCCGTCATGCCGATCCTCCTTGGCGCGGCAAGGGCACGGCCAAGCGCACCACATACACCGGCGGCTGCTTGCCATCGCGGTCAAGCTGCAAACCGGCCTCGAACTCGGCTTCGACGTCGTGCATCAAGCGCAAACGCTGGCGCACATTGCGCAAGGCCATGCCATGTCCGGCCGAGGCGCTGGCAGGCACATCGGGTGGCACCGAGTTGCTCACGCTCAAAACGGCGCGCCCGGCTTGCACCTTGGTGCGCACCACGATCCAGCCCCCACTGGGCGATACCTCGACACCATGGCGCACGGCGTTTTCAACCAAGGGCTGCAGCACCAAGGCGGGCACTTCGGCCACGCCAGCCTGCGGGTCCAGCTCCCAGCGCACCTGAACGCGCTCGCCAAAGCGCAGCGCTTCGATGCTGAGGTAGCGCTTGGCCAGGTCCACCTCGTCAGACAAGGTCGTGCGCAAAGAGGGCGACGACAAAGCCTGGCGAAACAGCTCGGCCAGGTCTTCGAGCACGGCTTCTGCGCGTTGCGGGTCGATCTGCACCAAGGCAATGGCGGTGTTGAGCGTGTTGAACAAAAAGTGGGGCCTGATGCGCGCCTGCAACTCGGCCAGACGCGCCGCCGCGTGGGCGGGCAAGGCACTGTGCGCACGGTGCCGCAACCAGGCCAAGGTCACCAAGCCCAGGGCCGTGCCAGTCAGGGTCGATGGCAGCTGAGGCCAGCCCCATTGCACGGGTGCGCCGGTCATGGCGCCTTCCAGCCAGGCACCTTGCAACTGCGCCAGGCAGCCCACAGCGCCCCCCAGCAGGGCCGCGTAAGCCATCTGCCAGCGCTCGCTCAGGGCATGGAGCCAGCGGCGCGAGCCACAGGCCACCACCAACCACAAAAGGCTGGCGGGCAAAGACACCACGGTGGTCTGCGTCCAGCGCGTCAAGGCATCGGCCGCTGACTGCGCGCCGTATGCCACGCCCAGCGCCACCACGGCCTGCACCCCCAGCACCACGCGCAGCACCACGCCCACATGGCACACGTCAAAAGGCGATATGGTCTGGGGCGCAGCCACCGGCCCAGTCACCCCAAATTGCGTCGGGGCGAACTGCGTCGAAACGTCCCAGCCGGGCGCTTGTGACCTTGCGTTGGCGGCGGAGGCCGCAGGCTCGTTAAAATCCATGGTTTGCACATTCTGCGTGAAGCGCGCCCACCTCGGACCACAAACCATGAGCACCAATCAACTCGACAAGAAGTCCCAAGCGTGGTCGGCGCTGTTCTCTGAGCCCATGAGCGACTTGGTCAAGCGCTACACGTCCAGCGTGTTTTTTGACAAGCGCCTGTGGCAGGCCGACATCCAAGGCTCACTGGCCCACGCCGAGATGCTGAACGCACAAGGCCTGATCAGCGCAGACGACTGGGGCTCGATCCAAAAGGGCATGGCCCAGATCACCAGCGAGATCGAGTCCGGCCAATTCGAGTGGAAGCTCGACCTGGAAGACGTGCACCTCAACATCGAAGCCCGCCTGACCCAACTGGTGGGCGATGCCGGCAAGCGCCTGCACACCGGCCGCTCGCGCAACGACCAGGTCGCCACCGACGTGCGCCTGTGGCTGCGCGGCGAGGTCGATGAAATCGGCCTGCTGCTGATCGCCCTGCAAACCGCCTTGGTGGACGTGGCCGAGCACAACAGCGAAACCATCTTGCCCGGCTTCACCCACCTGCAAGTGGCCCAGCCCGTGGCCTTTGGTCACCACCTGCTGGCCTACGTCGAGATGTTCGCCCGCGACGCCGAGCGCTTCATCGACCTGCGCAAGCGCTTGAACCGACTGCCCCTGGGCTCGGCCGCACTGGCCGGCACCAGCTACCCGCTGGACCGCGAACGCGTGGCGCGCACGCTGGGCTTTGAGGCCGTCAGCCAAAACAGCCTGGACGCCGTCAGCGACCGCGACTTTGCGATGGAATTTACCGCCGCCGCCAGCATCAGCATGGTGCACATCAGCCGCCTGAGCGAAGAGCTGGTGCTCTGGATGAGCCAGAACTTTGCGTTTATCCGCTTGGCTGACCGCTTTACCACCGGCAGCTCCATCATGCCGCAGAAGAAAAACCCCGACGTGCCCGAGTTGGCGCGCGGCAAGACCGGTCGCGTGGTGGGCCACCTGATGGGCCTGATCACCCTGATGAAGGGCCAGCCCCTGGCCTACAACAAGGACAACCAGGAAGACAAGGAACCCTTGTTCGACACGGTGGACACCTTGAAGGACACGCTGCGCATCTTCTCGGAGATGGCCGCTGGCATCACCGTCAAGCCCGAAGCCATGGAGCGTGCCGCCAAGAAGGGCTACGCCACCGCCACCGACCTGGCCGACTACCTGGTCAAGAAGGGCCTGCCCTTCCGGGATGCCCACGAGGTCGTGGCCCATGCCGTGAAGGACGCCATCGCCGCAGGCGTCGACCTGTCGGAGCTGTCGCTGTCGCAACTGCAGGCCTACAACCCCGCCATCGAGCAAGACGTGTTCGAGGTGTTGAGCCTGCGCGGCTCACTCAACGCCCGCAACCTGCTGGGTGGCACCGCGCCCGAGCAAGTGCGCAAGCAAGTGGCGCGTCACCGGGCTCGCTTGGCCTGAGGCTTGAGCCGACAGGGCCGCGCCGCGAGGGCGCGACAAACAAAGCCGCAGCGTTCGCCCTGCGGCTGTTTTCATGGGCGCTGCAAGATGCGGCGGGCCGACAAGAAGTTGAGCGTCAGCCCGCACAGGCTGCCAATGGCCACGCCCCAAGCGGGTTGCGCACGAACCGCATCCACCCAATGCACGCTGGCGGCATAGGCGCCGTAATTGACCACGCCGCCCACCAACATCGACGAGAGGTAGGCGCCGTATTCGGCCCAGATGCCCAGCTGTGCAGACGAATGAGCGGTGGTGTTTTGAGAAGCCGCATCGGAGCCAAAGGTCAAGGTGCGGTTGAACCACCACGTGAACGTGGCCGCCGCCCAGAACGACACAGCCCGACCGCCATAGTCACCCAACGCGGGGCGACACAGGTAGAGCACGCCCATGTCCACCGACAATGCCAGGCAGCCCGACACACCAAACAGGGCCAGGGGACGCAGACGTTGAACCAAAGAGCTCATGGGCAGGGGCAATCGCACAAACAAGGGCGCGCCATCTTAGCCTTCGGTCAATGAAGCCGGCGGAACGTGCGTCAGGTTTGCGCCAGCGCAAAGCACCCCGCCGGCACGCGCTTTAGCCTTTGCCCCATGTTCACGCTGGTGCGACCAGCCCTTCAGGAGTGCCCCATGTCGACGCTGGTCTGGTCCGATGCCTTGTCTTTGTCCATGCCCGTGATGGACACCACCCACCAAGAATTCGTCGAACTGCTTGAGCAGGTGCAAGGCAGCGACGACGCCTCACTGCGCGCGCGTTGGCAGGCTTTGATCGAACACACCGACGCCCACTTCGCCCAGGAAGACCGCTGGATGCAGGCCACAGGCTTTGCCGCTGGCAACTGCCACAGCACGCAGCATGCGGTGGTGCTCAATGTCTTGCGCGAAGGCGCCGTGCGTGCCGAGGCCGGCGACTTGGGGCCCATCCGCGACATGGCCCATGAGCTGACGCTGTGGTTCCCGCACCATGCGCAAAACATGGACTTTGGGCTCGCCCTGCACCTCAAGAGCTTGGGTTACGACCCGGCCACGGGCGAGCTGAGCCAACCCGAGGCCTTGCCCAAAGAGGCCATCTCGGGCTGCGGCGGCGCGTGCGGCGATCAGCGCCAAGCGGCTTGAGCGGGGGCGGTGAAGATCAGGCTTGGGCGGACGCCGCCAGCCGGGTCTTCACCGACTGTTCAATGCCTGCGGCATCCAAGCCAGCCATCGCCAACAACTTGGCGGGGTCGCCGTGCTCCACAAACTGGTCAGGGATGCCCAACATCAACAAGGGCTTGACGATGCCCGCAGCGGCCAAGGCCTCGGCCACGGCAGCGCCCGCACCACCGGCCACACAGCCTTCTTCGACCGTGACGATCAGGTCGTGGCCACGAGCCAGCTCGGCGACCAAGTCCACGTCCAGCGGCTTGATGTAGCGCATGTTGGCCACGGTGGCGTCCAGCGCCTCGGCGGCCTGCAGCGCAGGGTACAGCAAGGTGCCAAAGGCCAGGATGGCCACACGTTGGCCTGGCACGGATTGCGCGCCTTGGCGGCGCACCTCGCCTTTGCCCCAAGGCATGGCCTCCAAGGATGTGGGCACCGGCACGCCAGCGCCCGCGCCACGTGGGTAGCGCACCGCCACCGGGTGGTTCTGCGCGTAAGCGGCGCTCAAGGCTTGACGGCACTCGGCCTCGTCTGCCGGGGCCAACAAACTGAGGTTGGGGATGCAGCGCACAAAGGGGATGTCGAACACACCCATGTGCGTGGCGCCGTCGGCACCCACGATGCCGGCGCGGTCCAAAGCGAACACCACGGGCAGGTTCTGAATGGCCACGTCGTGGATGAGCTGGTCGTAAGCGCGTTGCAAGAACGTCGAGTAAATGGCGACCACGGGCTTGAGGCCCTCACAGGCCAAACCGCCTGCAAAGGTCACGGCGTGCTGCTCGGCGATGCCGACATCGAAGATGCGGCTGGGGAACAGTTCGGCGAACTTGTCGAGGCCGGTGCCCGAGGGCAT
>JAVLFO010000229.1:0-4036 GCA_046052805.1 Aquabacterium sp.
TGGTGCGAGGCCGATGCCCTCGGGCTCAGGCAGTTGCTGTTCATCCTGCTGGGCCATGCGGTGACATGCACGCATCCGGGGCCCATCTTGGTCTCGCTGGTGGGGGGCGCGTCACGCGGCGCTCACGGCCACGCTGTGATCGATGTTTTCTGCACAGGCTCCGAACGCCTTGCGCCAGGGGCAGGCGCGCAGCCACCGACCTTGGGGCTGCGCGTTGCGACACAGCTGTGCCATGCCATGGGTGGTGAGCTCACGTGCGAGAGCGGCCAAGGTTTTGGCGGCCACTTTCGTTGTGCATTGCCCGTGCTTGCCGCGCACCCGCCACATGAAGCACCCATGCAAGCTCGCCCAGGCAACGACGCGCGGACGGTGGCGTCGCCCGAGGTGGTCCTGCTGGTGGAGCGCGACAGGGTCTGTGCCCTGGTCATGCGCACAGCGCTTGAGCAACTGGGCTGGGCGGTGGTCCATGCGCCCGATGCCCAGACGGCACTGGCCTTTGCAGACGTGGCCTTGTTTGACCTGGTGATCGTGGACAACCCCTTGCCGGACATGTCTGCTCAGGACCTGGTTGAGCGTTTGCGTGAACAAGAGCTTGAGCGTGCCACCCGCCCAGCCACCATATTCGCCTTCACACCCCAGCAGCCGCCAAGATGGTCGGCAGATAGTCCGGCATCCGGTGTGGATGCGTGGCTGTGCAAGCCCTTTGATTTGCAGGCTCTGCTGCGTGCGGTGAGCGCGTGCCGTCAGGGCAACTCGACGCCACCCATGCGCGCTGCGATGGTGCCCGAGCGGCTCAAGATGTAGCCCGAGCGGGGCTGCTGCTCAAAGCGCTTGGGCGCGGGCAGCATCACGGCCAGCCGCGCGGCCTGGATGGCGCTGAGCTGGCTGGCGTCCACCCTGAAGTATTGGCGCGATGCCGCCTGCGCACCAAACACCCCTTCGCCCCATTCGACGTTGTTGAGGTAGACGGTCAAGATGCGCTCTTTGCCCAAGATGCCCTCGAGCATGAAGGTGAGGGCAAACTCTTCGGCCTTGCGTAGCAAGCTGCGTTCGCTGCTCAAGAACAGGTTCTTGGCCAATTGCTGGGTGATGGTTGAGCCGCCAATGACCTTTGGCGTGGCCGTCGTGGCCGCGCTGGGCGGCGGCGGTACTTCGCGGCCACGCGCTTTGGCGCGGGCCACGCTGCGCTCGTAGCGTTCTTGTGCTTGCTGACGGGTCTTGTCCGCGCGGGCCTGGGCCTGGTTGTTCTTCTTCCAGGCGTTCTTCAAGGCGTCCCATTCGACACCGCAATGGTCGGCGAAGTTGGCGTCTTCAGAGGCGATCACGGCACGCTTGAGGTTGGACGAGATTTGCGCGTCGTCTCGCCATTCCTGGCTCCACAGCAAGCTGCCATTGGTGCGCACGATGCGCGCCATCTCGCTGCGCTGGAAAGTGGTCGACTGCGGCGCCACGACGCGCATCAAGGCAATGCGTGCCGCGAAGTACAGCTGCAGGCTCAGGGCGCTGAGCATCACCATGACAAAGATTCGCCAGACTGCGCGCATCGGGTGTGGGCTTTCGTTGAGCGGTGGGGGTGTGCGGCGCGGGTGTGATCAGGGCTGAGCCTGATCGACCAGCGCGCGCATGTGGGCCAGCACGGGGGCGGTGTCGGGCATCACACCGCGCCAGATGTGGAAGCTCTCGGCGGCTTGTTCGACCAGCATGCCCAGGCCATCGCGCGCCACGGCGCCATGGCTGCGGGCCCAGTCCAGAAAGGCCTGAGCGGCTGGGCCGTACATCATGTCCAGCGCCAGGCAACCCGGCTTGAGCACCTCGGGGCCGACGGGCACGCCGCCGCCACCCAGGCTGGCGGCCGTGCCGTTGATGAACACGTCGTAGGCCTCGCCGGGCGATTGCAGGCTGCGTGCGCTCAGGGCCACGCCATGTTGGGCGGCCCAGTGGGCGTGGCGGTCAACGATGGCTTGCGCCTTTTCAAGGGTGCGGTTGGCGATCACGATCTCGCGCGGGCCGGCTTCGATCAAGGGGCCCATCACGCCCGCGCTGGCGCCACCAGCGCCCAGCAGCAGCACGCGCTGGCCCATCAAGGGCACGCCCGCGTTGATGGTGATGTCGCGCACGAGGCCGATGCCATCGGTGTTGTCGGCCAACCAGCCGCTGGCCGCATCAAAGCGCAGCACGTTGGCGGCCTGGGCCAGCTCGGCCCGGGCGGTGCGGTGTGTGGCCAGCTCAAACGCCTCGAACTTGAAGGGCACGGTCACGTTGCACCCTTTGGCGCCGTGCGCAGCGAAGTCTTGCACCGAGGCTTTGAAGGCGTCCAGCGGGCACAGCAGGCGGCTGTAGTCCACGGCTTGCCCGGTTTGTTGCGCGAACAAGGCGTGGATCAAGGGCGAGCGGCTGTGCGCCACGGGGTTGCCCGCCACGGCGTAGCGGTCGGGGGTGGTCTCAAGCGTGGCCATTGTGGTTCCGGGTAGGGTGCGCTGTGCGCAGCTCAAGGCGTGGCGCCGGTAGACGACATGGTGGTGGCCTGCATGCCCGCGTCGCGCGTGAAGCGAAAGCGCGACGAGATCACGAGCAGGTCGTGTCCAGCGGTCACCTCAGGCGGTACGGCCCCGAAGTTGCCAGCCTGCGTCACGATGGCCACCGCCCGCTTGTCGAGCAGCTTGTTGCCCGAGCTGACCGATATGTCGGTGCTCACCACGCGGCCCAGTCGGTCGAGCGACACGAACATCACCAGCTCACCATAGAGCTTTTCGCCGTTGCGCCCCGTGGGGAAGTGCTCGGTGCCCGAGCGTTCAACCAGCGTGCGAAAGTGGCTGTAGTAGAGCGCGTCGGCCGACTTGAGCGTGGCGGGGCTGAGGTAGCGCTTTTTGGGCTTGCTGTTTTCTTCGTGGATGCGCTTGTCGATCTCGGCCAGCAGCTTGGTGAGTTGGCGGCGACGCTCTTCGTCGGCGCGGCTTTGCGCGTTCTCGGTTTTGGCGTTGGGCTGGGGTGGCGGCAGGGCAGACAGCTCGTTCTTGACTTGGGCCAGCAAGGCCTGTTGCTCTTGCTGCATCTGCTCGATCATGCGGGCGGTTTGCTCCAGCGCGTCGCCCGTTTCGTTGTCGGGCGAGGGCGGCAAGGGCGAGGTCGCGCGCTGCTGGTCGTCGGCTTCGCCACCACCGGCCAGGTTTTGCTGGGCCAGGGCTTGCGCTTTGTCGGGCGCGGCTTCGCTGCCCGAGTTGACCAAGATCACTTCCAGTGGCGTGTCCTTGAAGGCCTTGTTGAAGCCCTCAGGGTCGACCAGCCTGAAGCTGAACAGCCCGATGTGCAGCGCAGCCGAGACGCCCAGGCACACCTGCAGCAGGCTCAGCTTCATCCACAGGGTGCGAAGGCGTTGCAGCATGCGCGCTCGGGTCCTTCTCAGGCAGCAGGGGCGTCGCCGGCGGGCGCGTCGGCGTCGGTCACGTCAATGGCCAGGGTCAACGGACCGGCGTTGTCGAGCGCTTCGTCGTCGCCTTCGGCATCGGCCTCATCCGTGCCGGTGTCAGAGGCCTCGTCGATGCGGGCGATCACGCTGGCGTGCACATCCAGCGTCAGCGCGTCCAGGCCGGTGATGCGCACGCGCACTTTGGCATGGCGGGGCAGGCTGTCGGCGCCAATGGCCTTGAAGACCAGGGGCAGTTCGTCGGCACGTACGAGGCCGTTGACCATGACGGCGCAGGTCAGCTCGCTGATGTCTTGCTGGCCCAGGTGGCGCAACGTCCAGTAGCGTTCGAGGCTGGACTGGAAGCCGTTGTAGGCGCTGTAGGCTGTGTCGAAGTTGCTGATGATGGCAAACAGCTCGGCGTCTTTGGGCTTGAAGGGCGCGGCCAAAGCGGCGGTGCGACCGTTCTTGGCGCAGGCCACGATCTGCCATTGGTTGACCAGGTCCACGTAGCGGCGCAGCGGCGAGGTGGCCCAGGTGTATTGCGCCACGCCCATGCCGGCGTGCGGTGCGGGCCTGTCTCTTATACACATCTGACGCTGCCGACGACTAGTCGAGTGTAGATCTCGGTGG
>JAVLFO010000230.1:0-4687 GCA_046052805.1 Aquabacterium sp.
CCTGCCCCACCATTCCATCCAAACGGGAACCCCATGTCGCGACTCAATCACCACGTGATCGCCTGCTTGTGGATGCTCGCCATCACGGGCGCTCAGGCCGCAGTCGACATCAAAGGCGTCAAATTCAACGACACATACCAACTCGGCAACCAAACCCTGCAGCTCAATGGGGCTGGGATGCGAGTCAAGGTGATCATCGATGTGTATGCAGCCGGCCTGTATGTCGGCAAGAAAGAGCATGCGGTCGGGGCGTTGCTGAGCCAGGGTGGCGCCAAGAGCATGCAAATCGTGCTGTTTCGTGACCTGACGGGCGAGGACTTTGCCAGCGCGATGGTCAAGGGCTTCAACAGCAACAACACCGATGCCGACATCGCCAAGTACTCATCCAAACTCGAAGAGATCAAAGGCTTGATGGCGGGCTTTGGCTCTGTGAAAAAAGGCGCAGTGATCAGGATCGACGGCGTACCGGGCCATGGGATCAAGGTGCTGATTGATGGTGCAGCCAAAGGCAGCGTTGACAGTGACGACGACTTTTACACGGCACTCCTCAAGATCTGGCTGGGTCAGCACCCCGTAGACTCGGAACTCAAGCACGCCCTGGTGGGCGACTGAAACCGCCATATCGCCCTGTATCCGTTGCCACGCCGCGCCACGCGCGTGCAAAGTGCACACACAGGGGATGATTCCTCATTGTGGATTGCCTGGCGGTAACCGATAACGCACCCATACACACACCGTACACGCCGCCATGATCGAAACCGCCTTGCCATCATTGAAGGCCTGGACGGACGCACTTGTGAATGCCCCGATCCCCGCTCTGCCCGGCTCCGTGGCCGAGCTTGAACAACTGCGGCTGATCGAAGATGCCAGCGGCACCGTAGACGCCCACACGCTCGCATCCGAGTTGTGCAACGACCCGCTGATGACCTTGAATGTCTTGCAGCATGTGTCGAGGCACTGCACCAGCCGGGGCATCGAGCCACCCGAGACGCTGATCGGCGCCATTGTGATGCTGGGCATTGGCCCGTTTTTCAAGGCCTTTCAGCCCGTCCACAGCATCACGAACTGGCTCAAAGACCAGAGCGAAGCGCAAAGCGGCCTGCTCAAGGTGATCACCCGAGCGCGCCGCGCTGCCAACTTTGCAACCGGCTTCGCGCTTCGCCGTCAAGACGAAGACGCCATGGTGATCCAAGAGGCCGCCTTGCTGCACGACTTCGCTGAAATGCTGCTGTGGTGCCACGCACCGAAGCTGGCCATGGCCATCGCTGACCGTCAACGGCAAGACCACACGGTGCGCTCCATCGACATCCAAGAAGAGGTCTTGGGGATCCGCTTGGGCGACCTCGGCCAAGAGCTGATGCAGCAGTGGCGCCTGCCAGACATGCTGATCAAGTGCACCAATGACCGAGAAACCCACTCCAGCCAGATCCGCACGGTGGTGCTGGGTGTCCAGATTGCCCGTCACACACAGCATGGTTGGGCCGATGCACACGCTCAGTCGGCCTTGCCAGACGACGTCGCAGAGGTCGGGCAACTGCTGACAATTTCGAGCGAAGCCGCCCACCGCCTGCTCATGGCGATGGACAGCTGAAGCGCGCCTCAGTGGATGCTGATGGATGAGCGCATGGCGTGCACGGCGCCAGCTCCGAAGGCCGCACCAAAGCGCTTGGCCAAACGTTCGGCCAAGTTTTCTTTCTGCGTGTAGTCGATGATGTCTTCTGACTTGACGATGTCGCGCGCGATTTGATCGAGGCTGCCCAGCTGGTCGGCCAAACCCAGTTCAATGGCTTGCTGGCCGTTCCAGAACAACCCCGAGAAGGTCTCGGGCGTTTCTTTCAGGCGCTTGCCACGTCCTTGGCGCACCACCTGGATGAACTGCTGGTGGATTTGATCGAGCATGGCCTGCGCCAGCGCGTCTTGCTTGGGATTGCGCGCCGAGTACGGGTCGAGCATGCCTTTGTTCTCACCGGCGGTCATGAGGCGGCGCTCGATGCCCACCTTCTCCATGACGCCGCTGAAGCCAAAGCCGTCCATCAAGACGCCAATCGAGCCGACCACGGACGCCTTGTCCACGTAGATTTGGTCGGCTGATACCGCCATGTAGTAAGCCGCCGAAGCGCACATCTCTTCGCAAACGGCGAACACCTTCTTCTTGTGCAAAGCCTTGAGGCGACGCACCTCGTCATTGACCAAGCCGGCTTGCACCGGGCTGCCACCCGGCGAGTTGATGCGCATGACCACGGCCTGCGCGCCCTCGTCTTCGAAAGCACTGCGCAGTGCGGCCATGAGGTTGTCTGCGCTGGCCTCGGCGTCGGCACCGATCTCACCGCGCACCTCGACCAAGGCCGTGTGGGGCGTGATCTGCGACTTACTCGAGGGCATGCCTTGTACCGCACCCCAAATGATGGCGATGGCCACGCCGATCCAGATCACACGCCAGACGCGGCGCCAGCGCAAATCGCGCTTTTGCTGATCCAGGTAAGCCTTGGCAAATTGGTTGAACAGCGCGCTTTGCACGGCGGGTGCCGTGTCGGCGCTGGAGGGGTCAAGGTCGCTCATGGGGTGTGCTCGCGATCAGAGATCAGAAAATCAAAAAAGGGGTTGGAGCCGTTCGGTGGGGTGCCAGTGCACCACGCCCGCTCGCTCAGTCACCTCAATGGGGATGAGTTTGGCACCTGGGCATGGCCCACTGACGCACTCGCCATTGGGTGGATCGTACAGAGCGCCGTGAACCGCACAGATGATGAAGCGCTTGTCTTGGTCCCAAAACTTGCCCGGTGTCCAGTCCATTTCGGCCGGGATGTGCGCACAGCGGTTCAAGTAAGCCACGACGACGTTGTCGTAACGCACTGCAAATGCGGGCGCCGACTGACCCTGGTCGAGAACCTCGAAGGTCACGGCATCGCCGCACTCTTCAAGGGCCGATGAGTCACACAGGTGTTGAGGTTCAAGGTTGATCGGATCAAGCATGCGCAGACAGCCACTGATGCAGTTCGGTCATCGAGTGGGCAATGAAACAGGTGGGGAAATCGGCAAACGCCGCGTGGTCATGAGCGCCAAAGCTCACACCCACGCTGTGGGTGCCGGCGTTGAGCGCCAACTGAAGGTCATGGGTGGTGTCGCCAATCATCAGGGTGCGCTCAGGCTCAACGCCAAACTCGGCCATCAGCTCAAGCAGCATCCGTGGGTGAGGCTTGGAGGCCGTCTCGTCGGCCGTGCGCGTGCCATCAAACACCCCACGCAGTTCAACGTGCGCCAAGGCGTCGTTGAGACCTTGGCGGTTCTTGCCGGTGGCCACGGCCAGCCAATGCTGGCGCTCCTTGAGGCTGCTCAGCATGGGCAACACGCCCTCAAAGAGGCTCAATTCATGCTGACGCTTGAAGTAATGCTGGCGATAGCGCTGGCCCAACTCAGGCACGCGCTCTGGAGGCAAGGTGGGCGCCACATGGGCCAAAGCATCGTGCAGACCCAGCCCGATCACATAGGCCGCCTCCGTTGGCGCCGGCACGGGCAAGCCCAGGTCTTGGCAGGCCGACTGGATGCAGCGCACGATCAGCGCGGTCGAGTCATACAAGGTGCCATCCCAGTCAAACACGATCAGGTCGTAGGCACGCGGGCGAAGGCCCTTGTCAATGGGGGTGGTCAAGCAAGCTCCATGAAATGGAAACGGTGTGGTTGTGCACTGTACTGTGCGCTCATGACGCTGGTGTCAATGCGCTCAGCAAGCCTTGGCACTCTGAGGGCAAAGGGGCTTCAAATGTGATGTCTTGACCTGTAGCTGGGTGGGCCAGACGCAGGTAGCGTGCGTGCAAGAACATGCGCTCGAATCGGCCGTCGGGCAACACACGACGCTGCACTCCGGGAAGTGACTCGTCTGGCGCGCCGCGACCCAGGGCTTTGTTCAAGGCAAAGTCTCCGTACTTGTCGTCGCCCACGATGGGGTGGCCGACGTGGCACAGGTGCACGCGGATCTGGTGGGTGCGCCCGGTCTTGATGGTCACATCCAGCAAGGTGAAGTTGGCGTAGGTTTCCACCACGTGAACCAGCGAGATCGACCGGCGCCCATCGCTGTCGTCGTCTTTGACCGCTTTGACGCGGCGCTCACCCTCAGCAGTGAGGAATTTGTGCAAAGCCACATCGATGACTTTTTTCTGCGCTGGCCACGCACCGATCACCAAGGCCGCATAGGTCTTGTGCGCCTGGCGGTTGCGAAAGACCTCTTGCAAGGCCGTCAAGGCACTGCGCTTTTTGGCCACCAACAAAATGCCCGAGGTTTCCTTGTCCAAGCGGTGCACCAGTTCTAGAAACCGAGCCTGAGGTCGCGCCCTGCGCAATTGCTCGATCACGCCAAAACTGACGCCGCTGCCGCCGTGAACGGCCACGCCCGCAGGCTTGTTGATGGCGATCAGGTGCTCGTCTTCAAACAAGACAGGGAACTCGCGCGCCGGCACCGCAGCTTCTCGGGCTTCGTCCTTTTCCGCCAGACGCAATGGCGGCACACGCACCTCGTCCCCCAAGCTCAAGCGGGTATCGGCTGCAGCACGGCCCTTGTTGACCCGAACCTCACCGCTGCGGATGATCCGATAGACCAAGGTTTTTGGAGCCCCCTTGAGCACCTTGATCAAAAAATTGTCGAGGCGCTGCCCTTCGCCCCCTTCGTCGATCACGAGGCGCTGCACCGCCTGGG
>JAVLFO010000231.1:0-13959 GCA_046052805.1 Aquabacterium sp.
TGGGCAGGTGCACGACGCGCACGGCCGAATCCGTCTTGTTGATGTGCTGGCCGCCGGCGCCGCTGGCACGGAAGGTGTCGATGCGCAGGTCGGCGGGGTTGAGCTTGATGGCATCCATCTCGTCGGGCTCCGGCAGCACGGCCACGGTGCAGGCGCTGGTGTGGATGCGGCCTTGCGTTTCGGTCACGGGCACGCGCTGGACGCGGTGGCCACCGGACTCGAACTTGAGCTGGCCGTAGATGTTGGCGCCTTCGATGCGCAAGACCACTTCTTTGTAGCCGCCCAGGTCCGATTCGCTGGCCGACATCACCTCGCATTGCCAGCCCATGCGCTCGGCGTGGCGGGTGTACATGCGGGCCAGGTCGGCGGCAAACAGGGCGGATTCGTCGCCGCCCGTGCCGGCGCGGATCTCCAAAAAGGCATTGCGGGCGTCGTCGGGGTCTTTGGGCAGCAGGGCGGTTTGCAGCAGGGCTTCGATCTGCGTCAGCTCGGCTTCGGCCTGGGCCACTTCGTCTTGGGCCATGGCGCGCATGTCAAGGTCGTCAATGCCTTCGTGCAGCATTTGGCGCGCCTCGTTCAGGTCGCGCTGCCGCTGGGTGTGGCGCTGGGCCAAGTCGCACACGCCACTGACTTCGGCGTGCTCGCGCGAGAGCTCGCGATAGCGTTTGTTGTCGGCGGCCACGGCCGGGTCAGACAGGGCCGCGTCCAGCTCTTGCAGGCGCAGTGCCAGGCGGTCGAGCGAAGAAGCCAGGGAGGGCGCCAAACCGGCGCTCACGCCTCGCCCTCATCGTGGGGGCGTGGGCGCACGGGCAGGGGTGGCACTTCGCCGCGCAAGAACAGGCGCGAGAGCGAGGCCACCACCTGTGGGCGGCTCTGGGCGTCGGCGCTGTGCAGTTCTGCCATGGCGCCATGCAGCATTTTCTGGGTCAATCCTTTGGACAAGGCTTCGAGCACGGCTTCGATGTCGTCGCCCTTGGCCAGCAGCTTGCGGGCGCGCGCCATTTCGGCTGTGCGCCAGGCGTCGGCCTGCGTGTTCAATGCTTGGATCAGGGGCACGGTGGTGCGTTGGTCCAGCCAATGCACAAAGCCTTGCACGCCCGTTTCGATGATGGCTTCGGCCTGGGCCACGGCGGCCTGGCGCTTTTCGCCAGCGGTCTGCACCTGGGCCGACAGGTCGTCGACGGTGTAGAGGTAGACGTCATCCAGGCGGGCCACTTCGGGCTCGATGTCGCGGGGCACGGCCAGGTCCACCATGAAGATGGGGCGGCGCTTGCGGGCCTTGAGCGCGCGCTCGACCGCGCCCAAGCCGATGATGGGCAAGGTGCTGGCGGTGCACGAGACGACCACGTCAAACTCATGCAGGCGCTGGGGCAGGTCGGCCAGGCGCATGGCCTGCGCGCCCAGGTGAGACGCGAGTTTTTCGCCGCGCTCGAGCGTGCGGTTGGCCACCACCATGCTGCGCGGGTTGCGGGCGGCAAAGTGGGTGGCGGTGAGCTCGATCATCTCGCCCGCGCCCACAAACAGCACGCGCGTTTTGCTCAGGTCTTCGAACAGCTGCGAGGCCAGGCGCACGGCGGCGGCGGCCATGCTGATGGAATGCGCGCCGATTTCGGTCGACGTGCGCACCTCTTTGGCCACGGCAAAACTGCGCTGGAACAGCTGGTGCAGCGTCGTGCCCAGGGTGCCGGCGGTGTCGGCCTCTCGCACGGCCTGCTTCATCTGACCCAAAATCTGGGGCTCGCCCAGCACCATCGAGTCCAGCCCACTGGCGACACGGAAGGCGTGGCGCGCCGCCTGGCCGCCTTCCATCACATAGGTGTGGCGCAGCAACTCGTCTGGCGAGACCCCGCCGATGCCCGAGAGCCAGTCGACCGCCGCGCGCTGCACGGTGTGCGCGGGCGCGCTCATGGCGTTGGCGGCGCAGTACAGCTCGGTGCGGTTGCAGGTCGAGAGCAGCGCCACTTCAGCATGCGGCGACAGGGTCAAACGCTGGTGCAAGGTCTTGAGCGCCGGGGCGATTTGGTCCACGGCAAACGCAAACCGACCCCGCAAATCGACAGCGGCGGTGGTGTGGTTGAGCCCGAGGGTCAAGACAGTCATGGCCTGACATTATAAAATCCTTGTTTGGGCGCGTGGCGCCGAGTTTGGGAAGCCTTGGCGCCCGGCCGGGTCAACAGGCCCTGTTCACCTGACTGCAAGGCTCCGCATGGGTCTGTTTGACGCCCTCAATCACCTGCTGAATTTCGTGTTGCCGGCCCTGGCCATGGCTTTGATCGTGCCGGCGCTGGCCCGTTTGGCGTTTTGGCGTGCGTTGCGCGCCAAGCCCTTGTGGCCGCAAATCAGGCGCGCGGGCGCCATCAATGTGCTGGTCCTGGTAATGGGTTTGTTTTTGACCGGACGCGACGGCGCCATGCTGACCTATGCGGCGCTGGTGCTGAGTTCGGCCTTCACCGTTTGGTGGATTGGATTGCGTTGAGATGACCTACAGCGTCAAAGAAATGTTCTACACCCTGCAGGGCGAGGGCACCCATGCCGGACGCCCGGCGGTGTTTTGCCGCTTTGCAGGCTGCAATCTGTGGACAGGCCGTGAGGCCGACCGTGCCACGGCCATCTGCCAGTTTTGCGACACCGACTTTGTGGGCACCGATGGCCTGGGTGGCGGTAAGTTCGACACGGCGCAAGATTTGGCCGAGCGCATCGCCAGCTTTTGGCCCGCCACGCAGGCGGGTGCCCAGGGCGTGCGCTTTGTGGTGCTGACCGGTGGCGAGCCGCTGCTGCAAGTTGATGGCGCCTTGATCGATGCTTTGCACGCTCAGGGTTTCGAGATCGCGGTCGAAACCAATGGCACGGTGCTCGCACCCGAAGGCTTGGACTGGGTTTGCGTGAGCCCCAAGGCGGGCTCCAAACTGGTCCAGACCCAAGGGCACGAGTTGAAGGTGGTGGTGCCCCAAGCCGGTTTTTCTGAGGCCGACCTGCTGGGATTTGAGCAAATGGACTTTGGCCAACTGCGCGTGCAGGCCATGGACAGTGCCTTGCCCGGTGCCCGCAGCAAAGCCGCCGAGTGGGCCGTGCAATGGTGCCTGGACCACCCGCGCTGGTTGCTCAGCGTGCAAACCCACAAAACGCTGAACATCCGCTGAAGCGGTGTCAGTCAAAGCCAAGCGCCACGGCCACGCGCCAAAGGATTGTTGATGTTCGAGTTGAGCCAGACCTTTTCATTCGATGCGGCCCACACGCTCAAGCGCCAGGTGTCGCCCGACGAAGCCCTGGGCAGCCGCCGCATCCATGGGCACACCTACACCGCCGAGGTGTATGTGCAGGGCGAGCGCCAGCCTGAATCGGGCATGGTGGTGGACCTGGCCGTGCTGCGCGAGGTGATTGCCAGCGTGCGCGGCGAACTGGACCACCATTTCCTCGATGAGGTTTCTGGCCTGGGCGCGCCCACCCTTGAAAACCTGTGCGTGTTCATCATGGCCCGCGTCAAACAGCAGATCCCGCAGGTGTCGGCCGTGGCGGTGTCGCGCGCTGCGGGCGACCGTTGCCTGTACCGGCCACGCGCCTGAGCTGCTGCGCCCATGAGCTCTGCACGCCCTGAATCGTTGGCCGAGCGCAGCCGCCGAGCGGTCTGGCACCCTTGCACGCAAATGAAGGTGCACGAGCGGTTTCCGCCGCGCGCCATCGTGTCGGCTCAAGGCCCCTGGCTGACCGATGACCTAGGTCACCGCATTTTGGACGCCGTGTCTTCTTGGTGGGTCAACCTCTTTGGCCACGGCTTTGCGCCCATCACAGAGGCCATCACCGACCAGCTTGCGCGTGTCGACCACATCATGCTGGCCGGGCTCACGCACCCGCCCGTGGTCGAGTTGTCTGAGCGATTGGCCGCACTCACGGGCTTGGGCCACGCGTTCTACGCCAGCGATGGCGCCAGTGCCACCGAAATCGCCCTGAAGATGAGCGCCCACAGCTGGCGCAACCAGGGGCGTCCCGGCAAGAACCAATTCATTGGCCTGCAAGGCGGCTACCACGGTGAAACCGCTGGGGCCTTGTCTGTCACCGACATCCCGCTGTTCCGCGAGGCCTACGCGCCTTTGCTGCGCCTGAGTGCCACCTTGCCGTCGCCTGACCCGCGTCATGCGGCCCCAGGGGTGTCTGCCCAGGCGCACACGCAGCATTGCATTGCCGCCCTGGCGGCCTACCTGGCCGAGCACCACGATCACACTGCGGCCTTGATCTTGGAACCGCTGGTGCAAGGTGCGGCAGGCATGGCAATGCATGCGCCTGAGTACCTGGTGGCTGTGCGCCGCTTGTGCGACCAATACCAGGTGCACTGGATTGCCGACGAGATCGCGGTGGGCTTTGGCCGCACGGGCACCTTGTTCGCGCACCAACAGGCTGTGCGTGCCGATGGCAGCGTGGCCAAGCCCGACTTTTTGTGCCTGAGCAAGGGCATCACGGGCGGGGTTTTGCCCTTGTCGGTGGTGCTCACGACCGACGAGGTCTACGCCGCTTTTTACGACGACCGCACCGCGCACGGCTTCTTGCATTCGCACTCGTACACCGGCAATGCGCTGGCCTGCCGCGCGGCCTTGGCCGTGCTCGAAACCTTCGCCGCCCGCGATGCCGATGGCCTGGACGTGTTGGCCCGCAACCGCATCTCGGCCGCGCACATGAACACCTTGGTGCAGCTTTTGAATGCGCACCCCCGCGTGAAGGCCTCGCGCCACATCGGCATGATCTGGGCGTGGGACATCGATGTGGCCGAGCCCACCTTTGCCGCTCGCTACCACCGCGCCGCCCTAGACGAGGGCCTGCTGCTGCGCCCCATTGGCGCCACGCTCTACTGCATGCCGCCCTACACCTTGACGCCGCAAGACCAAGCGCACTTGGCGCAAGGCAGCTTGCGCGTGCTCGAGCGCGTTTTGGCCGAGTGCGATGCTTTGACCGCCACGCCCGATGACCCCACTTTGAGCATGGCCTGAAGCTAGCTAACCCAATCCCCATGACCGCTTATTTCATCACGGGCACCGACACTGGCGTTGGCAAGACCCGCACCAGCTGCGCCTTGATCCACGCGTTGCGCCAGGCGGGGCACGCTCGCGTGGTCGGCATGAAGCCGGTGGCCGCTGGATGCGACTGGGTGCCTGACCCGGGTGGCGCGGCCATGGGGCTGGCCGGCCAATGGCTCAATGAAGATGTGGTGGCCTTGCGTGCGGCATCGAGCCTTCAAGTGCCTCCGGCCTTTGACAACCCCTATGCGCTGCCCGACGCCTGCTCGCCGCACATCGCTGCGCGCATCGCCGATCAGGTGATCGACCTCGGCCACATCGAGGCCAGCTTCCACGCCTTGCGCCAGCATGCCGACGCGGTGGTGGTGGAGGGCGCGGGCGGCTTCATCGTGCCGCTGTGCGAGCCGGAGGCTGCAGCCCATGCGGGCAACCGAGGTGCGGGTGACGAGGGCGAATGGGCCACCAGCGCCGACCTGGCCTCGCGCTTGCGCTTGCCAGTGATCCTGGTGGTGGGCTTGCGCCTGGGCTGCATCAACCATGCCCTGTTGACGCAAGAGGCGGTGCTGGCCCGAGGCCTGAAGCTGGCGGGTTGGGTGGCCAACGTGATCGACCCCGAGATGCCACACCAAGACGCCAACATGGCCACGCTGAAGGCCCGATTGCAAGCGCCCTTGCTGGCCCATTGGCCGTGGGACGTCGATGCAGACCCGGCTGATTTGGCGCGCAACTTGCGCCTGCCCTGAATGGCGTCCATCAAGGCTGCCTTCAGGGTTTCCGGTAGCCCGCCTCGGTCATCTTGCGTTCTGCCAATTGCTGCGCTTTGAGCAAGGTTTGATCGGTGTTGCCATCGCGGTTTTGCAGTTGCTCGGCCACCAACTGGCCCACCGCTGTGCCAATGGCCTGGAACTCAGGGATGGCTGCCCACTGCACGCCCACATAGGGTGATTTGGGCAGCGTGGCGTCCCGCGGATTGGCGGTGGCAATGGCCTCTTGCTCGACCGCCGCATGCGCATTGGCTTGCAAGAAAGCCGCTTGTGCATACGTGGATTTGCGCGTGCCCGATGGCACGGCGCCCCAACCTTGCGTTTTGGCCACCATGGCGATGTACTCACGCGAGGTCGCCCACTCGATGAAGCGCTTGGCCGCGTCCGCGTGCTGCGAGGTCGATGGCACGGCCAGGGCCCAAGTCCACAGCCAATGCGAGCCCTTGGGCGTGCTGCCCACGGGCGCTTGTAAAAAACCAACCTTGCCCGCCACGCTGGACTGCCCGGGGCGGTTCACGAAGCCGCCCGCCACGGTGGCGTCTACCCAAATACCGCAGCGACCGGCACTGAACAAGGCGAGGTTTTCGTTGTAGCCATTGGCGGCGGCGCCAGGCGGCCCGTACTGCTTGAGCAGCTCGACGTACATCGACAGGGCCTGGCGCCAGGGCGGTGTGTTCAGTTGAGGCGTCCACGCCATGTCGAACCACTGGCCCCCTTGCGTGTTGGCCATGGTGGTCAGCAGGGTCATGTTTTCACCCCAACCCGGCTTGCCGCGCAGGCAAATGCCATAGACGCCTTTGTCTGGTGCATGCAGCTGGTGGGCGGCGGCTTTGATCTGCTCCCAGGTGGGCGCAGGCCCCAGCGTCACCCCGGCAGACTTGAGCAAGTCGGTGCGCACCAAGGTCATGGAGCTCTCGCCATAAAACGGCAGTGCGTACAGCGTGTCCTTGACCGACAGGGCGGCGCGGATCGGCGGCAGCAGGTCGCCCACGTCGTAGCTTGTGCTTGGCTGCAGCGGCTTGAGCCAGCCTCGCTCACCCCAAATGGGCGCTTCGTAGGCACCAATGGTCACGATGTCGAACCGACCGGCTTGGGTGGCGGCGTCGCGCGTGACTTGTTGCCGCAACTGGCCTTCTTCGAGGGTGATCCACTTGAGGGTCACGCCCGGGTTCGCACGCTCGTAGACGTTGGCCATACGTTGTAGAGTGATCATGTGGCCGTTGTTGACCGTGGCCACCCGCAACTCCAAGGCGCTGCTGGCGCCGGGCAACAAACCCACGGCGCCCAGCAAGGCCATCACAAAGCATCGTTTCATGCAGTCCATGCTCATCGTTAACTGCAGTTCGTGAAGGTTCCTACCCTAAGGCAATCTTCGACATGCCGCAAGGCGAGTTGATGCCCATGCCCCTACCTTCTTTGCACACAGGTCATTGATTCAAAAGACTGGTTTTGCTTTTGCTCACCCGACTCACTTCCACAGTCCACAAGCTGCTGCCGCAGCGCAATGTGCGATCGCGTTTCGCTTTGGTCATGGGGCTCAGCGGTGTGGTGTTCGCCGCTGTTTTGGCCTTGGGTGTGGTGGCCGCGCAGCGTCAGCACCTGCAGGCTGCGGTCAACGACTCTGCGCACCGCGAGGCCGATGTGTTGGGCCAGGTCATTGCCATGGCCCTCAACGAGCGGCAAAGCCAACTGTTGCAACTGGCGGCTCAGCCTGAGTTGGCCAGCGGTCTGATGGACCCTGGCGCGCTGCGTTTGGCCATGGAGCGGCTGCGTGCCTCGCATCCGGAGTTCGAGTGGCTGGGCATGGCCAACCAGCGCGGTGTGGTCACCACGGCCACTGGCACCCACATGGAGCAGATGGACCTGTCTGTGTCGGAGTGGTTTGCGCAGGGGCGCCGAGCGCCATGGATCGGTGTGCCCCACGCGGCTGGCGCTCTGGCTGGCCTCTTGCCACTGGAAGAGGGCGGGCGTTCGCCGCAGCTGATCGACATGGCCGTACCCGTTCTGGACTACGAAGGCCGCCCGATGGGCGTGTTGACGGCCATGCTCAACTGGCGCTGGATCCGCGACATGCACGCCAGCTTGATCGGGCGTGACCCTGTTTTACAAAATGCCTTGTTGTTGGATCCGTCCGGGGCCGTGGCCATCGGGCCATTGGCACTGCTGGGCAAGACGGTTTCGCCACCCGGCTTGGAGGCCGTTCGCAATGGCGCGGACCCGGCTGTGATCACCTGGCCTGACGCGGGCCCTTACCTCACGGCGGCTGCGCCGCTGCGGTGGTCGAGCGACCCCGGTCGGGCGCACTGGACGATGGTGCTGCGCCAAGATCCGCACGCGGCGTTTGGCGCGGTAGACAGGCTGGGGCAGCGCCTTGTGCTTGCGGGCCTGCTGGGCTCGGTCATTTTCATGTACCTGAGCTGGTGGCTGGCGGGACGCATCGTGCGCCCTCTGCGCTCCTTGGCCGACACGGCCGTGGCCTTGCGCGAGGGGCAGGCGGCGGCCTTTCAGATGGATGCCCAGAGCGATGATGAAATCGCCAAGCTGTCTTCGTCCCTGCACCACATGCACCAAGACCTGCAGCTGCGCATGACTGAGCTGGCCACGTACCGCGATCAGCTGGAAGAGAGAATCGCCGCCCGCACCGAACAGTTGCAGGACGCCTTGGGCAAAGCCGAGGCGGCCAACCGTGCCAAAGGTGCGTTCATCGCCAACATGAGCCACGAAATCCGCACGCCCATGAACGCCATCATGGGCATGTCGTACTTGTTGCAGCGCGCCAACTTGCCGATGGAGCAGGCCGAACGCGTGCGCACGGTGTCGCAGGCGGCCGAGCACCTCTTGCAGATCATCAACAACATCCTTGACCTCTCGAAGATCGAGGCAGGCATGTTGAGCTTGCAGACCGAAGATTTTGACTTGCCGCAGCTGCTCGAGCGCGCGCTCAATCTGGTTCGAGCCTCCGCGCAGGGCAAAGGCTTGGGCCTTCACTTGGTGACCCCGCAACCGTTGGTGGCCCGGCTGCACGGTGACGCCACCCGCTTGTCGCAGATGTTGCTCAACCTCTTGAGCAATGCCGTCAAGTTCACGGATCAGGGTGATGTGCGCTTGATCGTGGCCACGCAGCAGACCTCGCCCTCGATGGTGCAACTGGCGGTCGAGGTGCAAGACAGCGGCATTGGCATTGCGCCCGAGCAGATCGGCAAGCTGTTCAATGCATTTGTGCAAGCAGACGCGTCCACCACCCGCCGCTATGGCGGCACCGGGCTGGGTCTGGCGATCACGCGCAGCATGGTTGAACTGATGGGCGGTCAGGTGGGCGTTCGCAGCAGGCCCGATCAAGGCTCGGTGTTTTGGTTCACCGTGCCTTTGCCGCTGGCCCACCACGAGGCTGTGCCACCCCAGGTCAGCGCTGGACTCACTGACGTGTCTGCACCGGCCGATACCGATCCAGCCGCTTTGCCTGCGTCGATTGCTGCCCTGTCTGACGCCGAAGCCCAAGCCTTGATCGCACAGCGTCACGCGGGTGCCAAGGTGCTGTTGGCCGAAGACAATATGGTCAACAGCATGTTGGCCATGGAGCTGCTGGGCATGGCAGGCTTGAGCGTCACACACGTCAGCACCGGGCAGGAGGCCTTGGAAGCCGTGAAAGCGGACACCTTCAAACTCATCTTGATGGACGTGCACATGCCTGACATGGACGGCTTGCAGGCCACGCGCCTGATCCGTCAGCTGCCGCAGGGGCAGCAAACGCCCATCATCGCCATGACGGCCAGCGTGCTACAAAGCGAGCAAGTGGCCTGCCTGGATGCTGGCATGGACACCCACTTGGCCAAGCCCATCGACACACGCAGCTTGTTCCAGACCTTGCTGCACTGGTTGGATCAGGGCCGCCCTGATGTGCCTCTGAGACGCGAATAACGCGCCATCGACCGACCTTTGAGCATGAACACCCGTTTGACCCGATTGCTCGGTATCGAGCACCCCATCGTTTTACCCGGCATGACTTACGTTGCCGTGCCCCGTTTGGTGGGCGCCGTGAGCCACGCGGGTGGCTTGGGCATCTTGGCCTCAGGTGGGATGTCTGCGCCAGAGTGCGCGCAGGCCATTGCGACGGTTCGCGCCATCACCGACAAGCCTTTTGCCGTGGGCTGCAGCCTGGCCTTGCCGGGTGCGCTGGCCTGTGTGGATGTGGCGCTGGAGGCCCAGGTGCCCGTGCTCAACATCTCGATGGGCAAAGGCGAGCAGGTGATTCAGCGGGCGCATGCCTACGGCGGCAAGGTGATTGCCACCGTGTCTAACGAGAAGCACGCGCGTGCAGCGATTGACAGTGGGGTCGATGGCCTCATCGTCACGGGGCACGAGGCTGCTGCGCATGGCGGGCAGGTGGGCTCGATGGTCTTGATCGCCGCCGTGCGCGACATGACCGACTTGCCCATCATTGCCGCTGGTGGCATTGCCGACGGCCGAGGGCTGGTGGCAGCGCTGGCGCTGGGTGCAGACGCTGTGGCCATGGGCACGCGCTTTGCCGCATCTTTTGAGAGCCCCGTGCACGCACAAACCAAACAGATGGTGGTCGAGATGGCCGCGCAAGACACCATCTACTCGTCCAACTTTGACACCTGGCCGTGCCGTGTCATGCGCACGCCGGGTGGGCGTCGGTTCACGGCGCGCAAGCTCAGCCCGCCGGTGGCCATTGCTCGCTCACTGCAGGCGGCCCGCGAGCTGGACACGCCCTTCAGCGCGCTGGCCAAAGACGCCATGAGCCAAGGCTTGACGGGCGCCGTCAAGGTGGCCTACTTTGGCGCCGCCACGCTGGCCATGCGCAAGGCCATCCAAGAGGGTGACCACGTGGAGGGCGTGCAGCTGATCGGTCAGTCGCAAGGCCTCGTGCACGACGTCGCTTCGGTGCAAGACATCATGCGCCGGGTCATCGACGAGGCACGCGCCGTGCGCGAGCAGCTCATGCGCCTTTGACGCTGTCAGGGCCTTGCTTGCGTGCCTGTGCAATGGCCTTCCAGAACTTGGCGTCTTGCGCTGTGGCGTGGTTGATGCGCATGAGCGTGGACGGCCTGCGCTGCGCGTGGAACAGGGCCCCGGGCGCGATCATCCAGCCCGCGTCCAGCATGGGCAGCAGCAGCCGTTCGGTGTCCATGCCGGTGTCGACCCAACCAAACAGACCTTGCGGCGGGAAGACGTAGCTGCAACCACTTTGCCGCACCAGCTGCACACAGCGCGCGCGTGCGGCATCGAGCTGCTCGATGATGCGTTCGCTGTGCCGCCGCAATTGGCCTTGCTCCAGGCACAGCGCGATGGCCTGCTCCATCATGGGCGGCGTGCTCAGCGTGGTCAGCAGCTTGGTGTTGGCGATGCGATCGACCAGCGCGGGTGGTGCCGCGATGTAGCCCACACGCCAGCTGGGCGCCAGCACCTTCGAGAAGCTGCCCACCAAGATCGTGCGTTGCAACTCGTCAAGCACGCTCAGCCGCGTGGCGTGGTTGGGCGCCAGGTAGCAATAGATGTCGTCTTCGAGGATGTGGAACTGGTGTGTTTCTGCCAGCCGCAGCACCTGGTGGGCGTGGCCGGGTGAGAGCATCGTGCTGGTGGGGTTGTGCAGCACCGACACCGTGATGTAGAGCTTGGGTTGGTGCGCCTGCGCCAACTGGGCCAACACGCCGAGGTCGGGGCCATCGATGCCCCGGGGCACCGGCAGGATGCGCAAGCCTTGCTGCGCCAGTCGTGCGTATTCAGCGGGCCAGGCGGGCTCATCGACCAGCACCGCATCACCGGCTTGCAGCAGCGTGCGCGTCACCAAGTCCAGTGCCTGGACGGCACCGATCGTGCTGATGAGCTGGCCCGCGTCGACCTTCAGCCCGTTCTCAGCCAGGCGGTTGACCATGGCCTCGCGAAAGCGACGGTCGCCCGCCGGCTCGCCGTAGTGCAGGGCCAGTGGCACCATCTTGTCGCCTTGGGTGACGCGGCGCAGGGCGGCCCCCAGCATCGGCGCATCCAGCCAGTGTGGTGGCACCGTGCCCAGTGCTGGCATGGGGGCTCGGCCTGGCTCATGGAAGATGCCCCGGATCAGGGTGGTCGCGTCCATCGGGGCGCTGGGCTGAAACGGGTGCGTCGCTTTACCTGGTGCATTGGCGCGGGGTGCCGCACGTGGGCTGGGTTGGCGCACGAAGTAGCCGCGTTGGCGTCGCACCTCGACCAAGCCTTGCGCTTGCAGTTGGTCGTAAGCGGCCACCACGGTGTAGGGGCTGACGCCGTGTGTGCGTGCGCACTCGCGCACCGATGGCAAGCGAGTCCCGGCAGGCAGCAGGTGCTGTTGGATCAGCTCGGCAAAGCGGTTGAACAGCTGCTCGGTCAAGGTCTGTGTGCTGTCGCGGCGCAGCGCTGCGGTGTGCCCTGTGAGCGGTGCGGCCGGGTGGGTGTGCATCTCGGTGTGCCGTGGCTGTATGGGTGGTCAAGCCAGCACAGTTTGATGGTTGATCTGGTCAACTGTGCTGGTGGTGTGTTGGTTCTGCTGTCTACATTGCCACACATGAACACGCTTGCACAAGCCCCCCTTCTCCCCTCGCACCCACAGCATGCACGGTGGGTTCAGCGCCTCACTGCATCGGCGGCCTGGCCACGCGTCATGGGCGCCTTGGCGGTGCTGATGTTTGCGCTCACCATTCCCATGACGCGGCTGGCCAATGGCAGCGTCGATGCGCCTCATTTGCCGCCGCTGTTTGTTGCCGTGGCGCGTGGTGCAGCGGCCGGCGTGTTCTCCATGCTGTACCTGTGGTGGGTCAAGGCGCCGCTGCCTCAGCGTGGGCAATGGGCGTGGTTGTTGGCGGTGGTGCTCGGTGGCGTGTTGACCCTTCCCTTGTGCATGGGCTGGGCGGTGCGTGTGGTGCCGGCCTCGCATGCCGCCGTGGTGACAGGATTGTTGCCGCTGACCACGGCATCGCTGGCGGCATGGTGGTTGGGCCACCGACCTCGCCTGGGCTTTTGGCTGGCCAGCGCGGCTGGTGCAGCGCTGATCCTGAGCTTTGTGGGCTGGTCGGCACGGGGCTCTGCGCACACCCTTTCCATTTGGGCAGACGGGGCCATGCTCTTGTCGCTGGTGGGGGCATCGGTGGCTTATGTGGCGGGTGCCCGGCTGACACAGCACATGCCGTCGGCGCAGGTGATGTCCTGGTCGCTGGTGCTGGCTTGGCCGCTCACGGCCTCGCTGTCGCTCTGGTGGTGGCCTGCGGGTGCCGGCCCTTGGCTGCATGGCATCCCTGGCTCGTCCTTGTGGGCGCTGGCTTACGTCTCGGTGTTGTCTACTTGGCTGGGCTTCTTCTTTTGGTATGCGGCCTTGGCGCGCGATGCCATGCGTGTCAGCCAGATCCAGTTGCTGCAGCCTTTCGGCGCCATGGCTGCGTCGGCGGTGCTGCTGGGCGAGGTTTTGCAGCCGGTGTCCCTGCTGTTTGCGCTGGCCGTGTTGTGCGTGGTGCTGCTCGGGCAGCGCTTGGCCAGGCCCGCCACGGCCGCGCCAGCGCCGCGTTGACGAACGCGCCGCTGGCTTGGGCTGTTAACCTTGGCGCATGACTGGATTGTTTGATGCGGAGCTGGCGCACTTGCGCTCGGCTCACCTGGCGCGCCAGCGTCGGCAGGTGGCGCCCTTGGTGCCGGCGGTCGATGCCTTGGACGACGATGCGGCCTTGCGCGGCACCACCTATGTGATCGACGGGCAGACACGCCTGTCCTTTGGCAGCAACGACTACCTGGGCCTGTCGCAACACCCCGCGCTGATGCAGGCTGCGCAGCAGGCGATTGCGCGCTACGGCGTGGGTGCCACCGCGTCGCCCTTGGTGTGTGGGCACAGCCCTGCCCACGAGGCGCTGGAACACGAGCTGTCAGCCTTTGTCGGTCTGCCGCGTGCGCTGTATTTTTATGCGGGTTATGCGGCCAATGTGGGCATCGTGCCGGCCTTGTTGGGGCGTGGCGACGCGGTGTTTTCAGATGCGCTCAACCACGCTTGCCTCATCGACGGCATCCGCCTGTCGCGGGCCGATCTGCACGTCTTGCCTCACGCCGACCTGGCGGCTTTGGATGCGGCCCTGCTGGCCAGCACCGCCCGTCGCAAGCTGGTGGTCACCGATGCGGTGTTCAGCATGGACGGCAATGTGGTCGACGTGCCCGCTTTGCTCGACTTGTGC
>JAVLFO010000232.1:0-2119 GCA_046052805.1 Aquabacterium sp.
GGTGACAGTCTTGTTGCGCTCTGCAATGACCCACGCCGCCAGCTACAAGAGTATCTGGTCACCCGTTCCCTCAGCTCCTGGTATAGATCGTCTCCCAGAAAGGACGCCGATGTGGTGGCGAGCGTCCGACAGTCTCTCCCTTTAGCAAAGCAGATGGTGGAGGTTGGCAGCCGCCTGTTTCGGTCTGGTGACTCCCGCTTGCTGGCGTTTCTGCTTCAGGCTGCTAGCGGGTGCCTTCCGACCGGGGTGCTGTTAGCTCGGTGGTTGGAGCAAGCAGGCGTGGGCAGCCGGAGTGTTGGGTTTGTGCGGAAGTGTCGGCTGTGCTCACTGAACGCTGATGCTACCGTCGGCCATGTCCTTTCCGTCTGCCCAGCGAGCGCTCCCCTGCGTAGACGGCTTCTAGGCGGCGCCCGTGGGTTTCGTGAGATGACCGACTACCTGCCTTGGTTGGCCTCGAGGGCTCAGGACCTGGTGGTGGTGCACGGACCAGGGATGCCCCTGCGAGAACTCCTCAGTAAGGAGGCCTCTGGTCTGCAGCGGCTCCACCTCCGTGTGGACCCTGACCAGCTTGCGGTTCTTGCGGAGCGAGTTGAGGATGCGGGCGTGCCGTCCGATCTACTTGACCCCCAGCAGGTTGTCACAGGTGTTGCCTGCGAGATGGGCCTGCCCTGCCCTTGTCTCAACGCCAGCCCCCCAGCGTGGACTGAGAACGTGCTCTGGACTCTGTACTCGCACCTAGGCATCGACTCGGTCGTAGCCAGTAGGCTTGTGGTGCCGCGCAGACCGGCGACCTGGTTCGGTCTTGGTGCTGAGGACTATGAGCTTGGCGCACGCATTCTGCCAGGTGTTCGGGTGGGAGGGAATGAAACTCCCGATATGTCGGGTCTCAGAACACTTGTAATCATACGGCATTCCACGTCTGAACAGTTTTTGTTGCATGCATGTGCTCGTGCTGTGCAGTCTGTCTCACCTACTCGCATTGTCGTTGCCATTCGTGACACCCAGACTGCGCGATCTTTGCTGTCTCACGAGTGCCGCGAAGCGGGTGTGTCTGTGCTTGTGCTTAGTTCTGGCTTGCGTGCAGGGTTTGACCTCCTTCAGGAGGTCGAGGGGAAGGATGAAGACCATCCTACCTTGGGTACTCCGACCCAGGGGTCGCTGCCAATGCTGGTGGTGCTCCTGCAGAATGAGGCGGCTTACCATCTTTGGCCGTACGATCCGATAGCGATCCAAGTCGTGATCTCGGCCGTGTCTGTATGGGCCAGCGACTGCCCTGTAGCTCGTGGACCAGGACCGGGTTTTGTCATACGGGAGCCCCAGGCGTCTGCCTCACTCGGTCTGACGCTGCAGAAGGGCATCTGGTCTCCGCGCTCTGTCCTGGCGCCGAGGAGCACTCCTCTCGAGATGTATCGCCTTCCTTGGCGCTCCGCGAACCCTCAGTATGGCCGTTGGACTGTTTCGGACTTGGCCTCTTTCTGGTTGGATCCTACTGGACCGGGCCCATCGTCGGCGGTCTGGCGTGGAGCGGGTGAGCAGTTGCATCGCAGGCCTGGCTGTATGGTCTCGAGCTGGACCTATATGGATCAGGCGCGACGCTTCCACGAGTCCGGTCTCGCACTCCTGGGCCTGGTACCGGAGCCCGTAGTGCAGGTCACGGAGCAAGACGAGGATCACGGCGATGTGGGGGCTGTGACCCTCTCCTCCCTCGGGCTCTCGATTGGAGCATCTGTTTGGACCTTGCACAGTCGCCTTTCATCTGCGCAGCAGCGCTATGTCAAGGATGCATGCCCTCCGGGAATGGTGTTCCAGGTGAAGGCTGCGGGCATCTGGTCGGTCTCGGGTGGCATACGGGACCTGGGGAGGCCGCAGGAGAGCATTCTTGACTATTTCCGATCCGTGAGTGGTAGGGGTCGCTCTGGTGCTGAGAGAGGGTGGATGGCTGCGGCGGTGGCTCACGTGGACGAACCTGTCCCACTTCTTATGCCCTTGCACGAGCATGAGCTGGACGATCCCGAGGCTGACGCATATGTTCCTGGAGACGGCGACCTGTAGTTTAGATTCTTCTCTTCTTCCTTTCTTTCCTTTTCCTTCTCTTCTATCTCCTTTCCTTTTCTTCTTC
>JAVLFO010000233.1:0-3423 GCA_046052805.1 Aquabacterium sp.
CAAGCTGCCATGGCGCCCTTCCGTTACGCAGCGTTCGGCCTGTGCGCCACGGGATTGTTGTTGGGTCTGGCCCGGCTGGAGGAGCGCGGCGTGGCGCTCGCCCGCGGACCCGTTGCCCGCAGCTTGGGCGACGCCTCGTACGCCTTGTATCTGATGCACTTCCCGATCATCAGCGCCTTGTGCAAACTCACTGCCAAGTGGGGCTTGAGCGGGCCATTGGCGGCCGCTGCGAGCTTTGCGGTGATTTTGACGGTCTGCGTGATGGCATCGGTGTTGTTCCATCGGGCCATCGAGCGGCCTCTGCTGCAGTGGCTCAACCCAGCCAAGCGAGCGCAGCCTGCGCCTGCGCAAGCCGTGGACGCCACGGCCCCTGGCTTGTCCCAGCCAGGTGAGTCGCCTGGTCAGCGAGCAGCCTGAGGCAGCGCCTCAGGCCAGCAAGCGCGCGAGCGAGGCGCTGGCGATGTCACCCACTTGCTGCAAGAACTCGACGCCCATGTCGGCCGTGTAGCGGGTGGCATCGGGCGAACCCAGCACCAGCAGTCCAAAGGTGCTTCCGGCGTGGTGCAGCGGGATCATGGCCACTGAAGTGACGGTGTCGTCAAGCCATTTGCCGGCTTCAAAACCCGCATTGACGCCGCAGTAGGGCAGGGTCAAGCTGCCGGCAAAACTCTTGGCGTCATCGCTCACGTCTTGCGTGGCGCTGAGCTCGCTCAGGCCGTCGCGCAGGGCTTGGGTGGGCGTGCCCCAGATGCGCACCGCCGCTTGCGGGATCAGGAACTCGTGGCGCAGCCGCTCGAGCATGACCTCGGGCAGGTGGGCGTCGTCGTGCGTGAGCAGCACGGCACGCACCCAGCGGTGCAGGCGATCGGCAATGGCTTCGTTTTCCTGGCTGTGGCGGATCATGTCCATGATCCGGCGCTCCAGGCCTTTGACCTTGTCGCGCTGCATCTCCATTTGCCGCTCTTGCAGCGAGACGGCGCGCTGGCCGTGGGGGCTGGTGAGCTGGATGGTGGCCAGCAGCTGTGCGTTTCGCTCAAAAAACCCGGGTGTGTGGACGAGGTAGTTGGCGATCTCGTCTTCGGTGATGCCTTGCAAGGTCATGGTGGGGATCTGCTCAAAGGTCAGGGACTTCGATCTCGCCGTCAAACACTTTGACAGCGGGGCCGGTCATCAAAACGGGGTGGCCGATGCCGGCCCACTGGATGGTCAAGCGCCCACCGGGCATGTCGACGTGCACGGTCTCGTCCAACCAACCCAGGCGGATGCCGGCCACCACGGCGGCGCAGGCGCCCGAGCCGCAGGCCAGCGTTTCGCCCGAGCCGCGCTCGAACACGCGCAGCTTGATCTGGCCACGGTCAACAAGCTGCAAGAAGCCAGCGTTGACGCGGCGCGGGAAGCGCGGGTGGGCTTCGATTTGCGGGCCGAGCTCTTCAACGGGCGCGTGCTCAACGCTGTCTACGCGCAGCACGGCGTGCGGGTTGCCCATGGACACCACGGCCAAATCGACCGGGTGATTGGCCAGCTGCACCGGCCACAGCTCGCACCCGTTGACCATCGTGGGCGTCAAGTCGCTGCTGTCAAAAGGCACCTCGGCGGGCACCAAGAAAGGCGCACCCATGTCGACTGTCACACGGCCGTCGGCCTGCAAACGGGGCTCAATGAGCGCCTTCATGGTTTGCACCCGGATGACGTCTTTGGTGGTCAAGCCCGTGTCGTGCACATAGCGGGCAAAGCAGCGCGCGCCGTTGCCGCACTGCTCGACCTCACCGCCATCGGCGTTCATGATCCGGTAGGTGAAGTCGATGTTCTGGGCCGCGTTGCCGGGCTCGACGATCAGGATCTGGTCGGCGCCAATGCCAAAGCGCCGGTCGGCCAGAAAGCGGTACTGGGCCGCGCTCAAAGGCAGCGGCCCGCGGGTGGCGTCGAGCACGACAAAGTCGTTGCCCGCGCCGTGCATCTTGGTGAAACGCAGCTTCATGGCTGCATTATCGGCCCGTTGCTGCGTTCAGCAAACAGGCCTCACCGGGCTTACCGTGAGGAGAGTGGCGCACTGACGGCGCCCAACGCCATCGCGGTGCCAATGACTTGCGCGCCTGCCGCGGTGGGATGTTGCTCGTCCCAGAAGAGGTGCTGGTCGGGTGTGGCGCACACAGGGCCAGGCAAGCCCATGACGGGCGGGGTGTAGCAGGCCTCGGTGGTGTTTTTGCCTTCGGCACTGGCTTGAGCGATGCGGCTGATGGAGTAGGTGTATGTGTCGAAGGTTCGCACTTGGGCCTGTGGGTACTGCTTGGCAAATGCCTGCAGCATGGCGGTGGTGGCTTTGGCCAGTTCAGCGCTTCGGGTGTGTGAGTTGAGCAAATAACCCGGCACGTTTTTGTTTTTGATGCGCGCCGAAGGCGTGATGCTCAAGTCGGGCATCAGCGGTACAAAGAACTGCCGCGCGCCTCGGTTGTACAGCGTGGTCATCCCCGTTTTGATGTTGTTCACCACGGTGCTGGCAATGGTTTTGGAGAAGATGTTCATCAGCAAGTCGTCGGGCCCCGTCCAGATCACGTAAAGAGCTCGGGCGTCAACTGGCGTGCGCACATTGGGCTGGTTTGCGATGAAGTCGTCGATTTGCTTGAGGGTGCCAATTTGCAAGCCGCTCAATGGCAGCAAGTTGCCTCGGCCTGATTGGCCCCCGCCCACCGCGTAGTTCAGCATCGGGATGCTCAGGCGGTCGCGCAGCACTTCCATCACAACGGGGCCATTTGAAAAGCGGCCACGGTCGTTGGGCGCGGCTGGCAAACCCAGGCCGCCTGCCGCCTGGGTGATGGCAAACATGTTGCCGGTGTCGCTCATGCTGTCGCCGAACGAGACGATTTGCGAGAAATTGTGGCTCAGGGGCTGGCCGACGGGCTGTGGTGCCTCGGGCACGGGTTTGAGTCGGGCTGGCAGCGACAAGGCAACCGTGCGGGCCTCTGCGGCGTAGGGTGCGTAAGTGGGTCCCGCCGCAGCAAAGATCGCGTTCCAGATCAGTGGGTTCACCGCTAACACACCGACGGTGGTGGGGGTCAAGATGCCATTGGCAGCCGTATTGAGCGTCAACCACAGCGGGTCAAGCACCTGGGCTTGCGCTGCGCCTGGCGCTGCCAGCGTGGCCACGCTCAGTGTCAATGCGCTGAGCAGTGCCCGAGCGCCAGAGGGTTTCGATGGTGCGGCGTTGGCGACGGCGCGCAAAGATGTGGACATGGGCTTCCTCTGATGCATCGGTTCTGCAAAATGAGCGCGAGTCTAAGGACTTGGTGTGCCGCGCCTGTCAGGGTTTTGCCCGCCAACCCCTCATCCCGGCGTGTGTGTCATGCCGTGATGTGGAAGCGCTGAACGGTCTTGGACCTGTCTCTTATACACATCTGACGCTGCCGACGACTAGTCGAGTGTAGA
>JAVLFO010000234.1:0-1841 GCA_046052805.1 Aquabacterium sp.
TAGGTTCAAAACGCAACGAGAGGGCACTTCGACGAAGTGAATCTCCCGGGCTTTTGTCCCGCCGTGGAGCCCGCGCGATGCCCTTGTGCAAACACAGGGGCACCGTCGCCAGCCGATGGCTCTCGGACCAGTCACCTCTGCTCAGTGGAGCGAGATCGGAACCCTAGCCATCCTTCGAAGAATCAGTGCAAGCACCGAGCCTCTGCCTTTAACTACGCAAAGCGCGTGCCAGGCATTTCGCCGGCGCGAGCGCATGTTCTGCACCCCGATGCATCGCCCGCGCACCAAATGGTGTCGGCCAAGTTGACAGTGACGTGCACGGCGATCCTCATGGTGTGCAGCACAGGGGTAGCGTCAAAAAGAAAAAGCCCCCGAGGATGTGCTCCTAGGGGGCTTTCAAAGTGTCAATGGTGCCGGTTGTCGGATTCGAACTGACGACCTACCGCTTACAAGGCGGTTGCTCTACCAACTGAGCTAAACCGGCATCAACAGCAATATTCTATAACGCAACGATCACTTGATCCGGCGCAGCGATGGCCGACCGCCGCCATGAGGGGGCGGTTCCGGTGCATCACCGTTGTCTTCTGGCGACTTTTCAGGCGCAGGAGAAGACTCGACACCCTTGAGCGTGCGTGGCTCCTTGGCAGGCGCCGCTTTGGGCGAGCGCGCCAAACGCAAGCCTGGCGCGCGCTCTGCAGCAGCGGTCGCACCGTCCTGCGCGGGCGCATCAGAGGATGCCGCGTCGTCCATGCTGTCAGATGGTGAGGCCGGCGAATCAACCCCCTCCCCGCCCAAAGATGTCGGCACAGGAAAGGCCATGCCCTGCCCGTTTTCACGGGCGTAGATCGCGATCACGTGGTCCACAGGCACCGAAATGTCACGGGCCATGCCACCAAAACGTGCCTTGAACTCAATGAAATCGTTGCCCAACTGGAGCTGGCTGGTCGCCTCAAAGCTCACGTTCAACACGATTTCGTTGTTCTTGACGTATTCCTGTGGCACCTGGACTGAACGGTCCACGTAAACCGCCAGATAGGGAGTGAACCCATTGTCGGTGCACCAGTCGTGCAGCGCGCGGATCAGGTACGGGCGAGTGGACGAACCCTGCGATTCTTGTTCAGTGGACATGCTCATTCGGACCCATGTGGACGCATCACTTGCGCATGACCTTCTCAGAAGGCGTCAGCGCTTCGATGTAGGCCGGACGCGAGAAGATGCGTTCAGCATACTTCAACAGTGGCAACGCGTTCTTCGACAGCTCCACACCGTAGTAATCCAAGCGCCACAGCAAAGGCGCAATGGCCACGTCGAGCATCGAGAAATCGTCGCCCAGCATGTACTTGTTCTTCAAGAAGATCGGGGCCAGCTGGGTCAAGCGGTCGCGAATTTGCGAACGTGCTTTTTCCAGCTGCTTGTCGTTGGCCTTCACGCCGCCGCGGCCTTCCAGGGTGTTCACGTGAGCGAACAACTCCTTTTCGAAGTTCAACAGGAACAGGCGGACACGCGCGCGCGCCACAGGGTCACCGGGCATCAGCTGTGGGTGCGGGAAGCGCTCATCAATGTACTCGTTGATGATGTGCGACTCGTACAGGATCAGGTCGCGTTCAACAAGGATCGGCACCTAGTTGTAGGGGTTCATCAAGGCGATGTCTTCGGGCTTGGCGAAGATGTCGACGTCACGGATTTCAAAATCCATGCCTTTTTCGAACAAAACAAAACGGCAGCGGTGCGAGTAAGGGCAAGTCGTTCCGGAGTAAAGCACCATCATCGGGGTGGACTCCTCAGGTCAAAAAAAGGGATGTGGCGTCAGCGACCACAAAACAACGAAGCGCAGAGCCCAC
>JAVLFO010000235.1:0-2932 GCA_046052805.1 Aquabacterium sp.
GAGATCTACACCCTAGAGTTCGTCGGCAGCGTCAGATGTGTATAAGAGACAGATGCAAGAGATCATCCAGCCCACGCTGGACGGCATGGCCAAAGACGGCATCCCATTCACTGGCTTTTTGTACGCCGGCCTGATGATCGATGCCCATGGCAACCCCAAGACGCTGGAGTTCAACTGCCGCATGGGCGACCCTGAAACCCAGCCCATCATGATGCGCCTCAAGAGCGACGCCATCGACCTGTTCATGCACGCCACCGATGGCACGCTGGACCAGGTCGAGCTGCAGTGGGATCGCCGCTTCGCCTTGGGCGTGGTCGTGGCCGCTGGCGGCTACCCGCTCGACCCGAAAAAGGGCGACGCCATCACGGGCTTGCCTGCCGATGCCGACGACGCCATGGTGTTCCACGCCGGCACCACGCAAGATGCCGATGGCACCATCCGCACCAGCGGTGGCCGTGTGCTGTGCGTCACGGCTTTGGGTGACTCGGCCAAGCTGGCTCAGCAGCGCGCTTACGAGTACCTGCAAGGCATCTGTTTCGATGGCATGCAGTGCCGCCGTGACATCGGCTGGCGCGCCATCAAGCCACGCTGACCCTTGCGCAACCTGGGCCTCAACGCATGAGCAACGCCATGAACACCGACGCGGTCCGCGCCTACCTGCTGGGCCTGCAAGACCGCATCATCTCGGCCTTTGAGGCCGAAGATGGCAAGCCCTTTGTGCGCGATGCCTGGGTGCGTGGCCCGCAAGAGCGCTTGCAAGGCGATGGCTGCTCGCGCCTGGTCGAGGCGGGTCATGTGCTCGAGCGCGGCGGTTGCAACTTCTCGCACGTCAAGGGCCCCAGCCTGCCGCCTTCGGCCACGCAGCACCGGCCGGAGTTGGCGGGCTGCCCCTTCGAGGCCATGGGCGTGTCGTTGGTGTTCCACCCGCGCAACCCCTATGCGCCCACGGTGCACATGAACGTGCGCATGCTGGCCGCGCACAAGCCCGACGGAGAAGTGGTGGCCTGGTTCGGTGGCGGCATGGACCTCACACCGTATTACGCGTTTGAAGACGACGCGCGCCATTTCCACCAGATCTGCAAGGACGCGCTGGCGCCCTTTGGCGACGACAAACACCCGCGCTTCAAGAAGTGGTGCGACGAGTACTTCTTCCTCAAGCACCGCAACGAAGCGCGCGGCGTGGGCGGCATCTTTTTTGACGACTTCTCTGAGCTGGGCTTCGAGGGCGGCTTCGAGATGATCCGCTCGGTGGGCGATGCCTTCACCCAGGCTTACCTGCCCATTTTGCAGCGCCGCCGCGACACGCCCTATGGCGAGCGCGAGCGCGACTTCCAAGCCTTGCGCCGTGGCCGCTACGTCGAGTTCAACCTGGTCTGGGACCGTGGCACCTTGTTCGGCCTGCAGTCGGGCGGTCGCACCGAAAGCATTTTGATGTCGATGCCGCCCGTGGTCACCTGGCGTTACGACTGGCACCCCGAGCCCGGCACGCCCGAGTCCCGCCTGTACACCGACTTTTTGCCCCCGCGCGACTGGGTCTGACGCTTGCTGGCTGCCACGCACTCGCCTCGGCGCATCGGTCTGATGGGGGGTAGCTTCGACCCCGTGCATGCGGCGCACGTGGCGCTGGCCACCACGGCGCTGCAGCATTTGGCGCTCGATGAGGTGCGCTGGGTGCCGGTCGGGCAGGCGTGGCAGAAGGCGCGGGCCCTGGTGCCTGCACAGCACCGCTTGGCGATGTTGCTGGCCGCCACGGCCCACGAGCCTCGATTTGTGGTCGACCCCATCGAGGTCAACCGGCCGGGTCCTTCGTACACCTTGGACACGGTTTGCGCCTTGCAAGCCAATGTGGGCGACAATGCGCAACTTGCGGCCCAGTGGTTCTTGATCATCGGGCAAGACCAGTTGGCCAATCTGCCCACGTGGCATGGCTGGCAAGCGTTGCTCAGTCGCGTGACTTTGGCGGTGGCCTGTCGCGGGCATCAAGCGCCCGTGGCACCGGATGCCTTGAAATCGACGCCTCACCAAATGGTGACGCTGCCACTGTCGCCGCAGGACACCTCTTCCACCGACATCCGTGCCAGATTGGCGCGTGGTGCCGACCCTCGAACGCTGTCGCCGCGCTTGCTTTGTGCTGGCGTGGCAGACTACATTGCCAACCATCAACTCTACGCCCCTGGCGTCCCCCGCTGAATGGACATCCGTAAACTCCAACGCGCCATCGTCGATGGCCTCGAAGACGTCAAGGCCCAAGACATCGTCGTGTTCAACACCGAGCACCTCTCGCCTTTGTTCGAGCGCGTGATCATCGCCACGGGGTCGTCCAACCGGCAAACCAAGGCTTTGGCCGCCAGCGTGCGCCATGCTGTGCGCGATGCTGGCTTCCAAGTCATGCGCACCGAGGGCGAAGACAACGGCGAATGGATCATCGTGGACTTGGCTGCGGCCGTGGTGCACGTGATGCAGCCCGCCATCCGCCAGTACTACCAGCTCGAAGAGATCTGGGGTGACAAGCCTGTGGCCATCAAGCTCAAGGCGGCCAAGTCCGGTTTGGTCAAGGCTTCTGAGCCTGACGAAGACGACGCCCCGGTCAAGCCCAAAAAGGCAGCTGGCAAGACCACCGCCGCGCAAAAGGCCGCCACCACGGCACCTGCGCGCAAGGTCGCCGCCAAGAAGGCCGTCGCCAAGAAGTCGACCAACGTGCGCCAAGACGCTGCCACCAAGCCAGCCACCAAGAAGGTCGCCACCAAAAAGGCCGCCGGCACGGTGAACAGCGTGGCCACGGTGCGCAAGGTTGCGGCCAAGAAGGTCGTTGCCAAGAAGGCGGCTGCCAACGTCAAGAAGGTCGTGGTCAACGCGCCTGAGATCAAGAAGGCCCCAGCCCGCAAGGTCGCCGTCAAGAAAGTGGCGGCCAAGAAGGCGGTTGCGCCCAAGC
>JAVLFO010000236.1:0-4638 GCA_046052805.1 Aquabacterium sp.
CGTACATGCCGGCACAGATTTTCCTATTTCTTTTATTAAATACAGAATCACCACCTCAACAGGAAAAATATTTGAAGGAATATCCGACGAAGACGGATACACCGACCGCATTCAAATGGACGTAGACGCGACGCTTGATATTGAGATATTACACGGGAATCAAGATACTGCAACCGGGGCTAAATATGGTCAAAAAAAGTAAACAGACAGTTTTAGCAAAGAAAAATTTTGCAGCAAAATTGGACAAAGACCCGGCCTCTCTCGTACGCTGCGAGGTGCGATTGGAGCAAGGTGAATGGATCAGCCCTGCTAGCTGCCAAGTCTTCTATATAGATGAGACGGCCAAGTTGCCAGACTTGGATTTTGAGTTCAAAACGGATGCCGTCGGGCCCTTTGATTGGGCGTGGGAGGTAAAGTGGGTTGCGAAGTCTTGCCCTCAAGCAACAGGCAAAGACAGATTCACCCCCAAAGGGGGCGTCGTCACATTTATAGAGCGAGGCGCGTTTTCTTCCAGCGACAAAAAGTGGCGCGCAAATTTTGACGGCAAGGTAATCGGCGGGGAAGTTACTGTGACGGTGACAGCCCCAGGAGTGACATTCAGGAGGAATGCATTTCTTCTTGCAAAGAACCCACCAAAAGACATTATTGTTGCCGAATTGGATAAATACGCAAGTCTTCGTCAGCGGGAGGCGAGGCTTGCCAACCTAATATTCAAGCAAGAAACAAATTATCATCAACACTATTCAGACTGCATGCCAATTGTTTCCTTTGATAAGGGGTTTGGCTTGGGGCAGGCCACAACGCCTGCGCCAAGCTTCGAACAGGCATGGAATTGGCGAAAACATGTTGAATATATAGTTTGCACCGTGTTACCAGAAAAAGTGAGCTTCGCAAAGAAGTATCTAAAATCGCACGACTACTCCGACGATGTTCTGGATATGGAAACTCTCGTATACTACAACGGCGCCAATCACCACTACCACGTTTGGAGTGAATCCGCGAAGGCTTGGGTTGTGAATAATGAAGTTGCTTGCGACCCCAAACAGTCAAATATGGGCTGGGACAAATCGATCAAGGGCAACGAAAACAAAAGCCTTGAAGATCTTCGAAATGGAAAGGGCAGCAAACCGGTATACACAGGGAGGTGCTATGCAGAACATGTCAGATCTAGCAATTAGGCTTATTGCGACGTTTTTTTTGGCGCTCACAACAAGCGTTCAAGCCACCAAATGCGACCTGAGCGTGGACGATTCCGCGCCAAAATCGTCCAATCTTGAACAAACTTCCAACATCTGCGTGATTGATACCAACGGTGCGCTACGAGAGGTGCAGCTTAGTTTTTATTTTAATAATGTGAAGTTGTTCCTAAAAAACAATGGCAAGAAGCTTCTACTTGAAGACATCGGGAAGGAATTCGACCCAACCCAGGTAGGAGCCGCAAGTCACATTCGATTCCTGCCAGCAAGGTTGCAGGCGTACCGCTCCCAGGGCTATCTACTTTTTACTTCATCTCGTCGCTCTGCAAGTGGGGCTGGCGGCGGGCAATGCGGCTCGGGCGTCGAAGATTATCTCAACGTGCTCGACACCAACATTGCGCCCGCTCGTGTTAAAGCACGTTTTTTGATCGGGAGTTGTATTGATGGCATTGAGTTGGTGGCGCTTGACAAGTTTGAAGATTTCAATTCATTCTGGGTGGCAGATGGAAGGTTGCATATGCAGTTCCTTAGTTACGATGCCCGATGCGAGGACAGGTTGGGAGCTGTTTTGGATAGTGATTTTAGAAAGCTACGCTTCGTCACCTCTCGCTCAAAATTTTTGCAAAATTAAATACACTTAGATTTATTGAATTCCAATCAGGCAGCAAGATGAAAAAGCATGAGCGAATCTGTTCATCAGGGGCATTAGGGAAGGTCTGCAAAACCCTGCCGCAGGGCGCGGGTCTTGCATGATGTTGGCATCAAGTTGATGCGTGGCGCAAGAACATGAAGCAAGTCAGCCTGGGATTGAACCTGTCGACCAAGAAGACGCGCAAGCGTGAGTTCCTGGAACAGATGAACAAGGTGGTGCCGTGGGATGTACTGGTCGGTGTGGTCGAGCCGCACTGGCCCAAGGCCAAGACGGGTCGCCCACCCTTTGCCATCGAGACCATGCTGCGCATCCATTACCTGCTGCAGTGGTTCTGCCTGAGCGATCCGGCGATGGAAGAAGCCCTGCATGACATGCCGGTGTACCGCGAGTTTGCCACGCTCGATGGCGTGCTCGATCGCCTGCCCGACAAGAGCACCATCCTTCGCTTCCGCCATTTGCTGGAGAAGCACGACCTGGCCACCGACATGCTGCGCATCGTCAATGACTTGCTGGCCTACAAGGGCCTGTTGCTGAAGTCCGGTACGGCAGTGGATGCCACGCTGATCTCGGCGCCGAGCTCGACCAAGAACGCCGAAGGCAAACGCGATCCCGAGATGCATCAAACCAAGAAGGGCAACCAGTGGTACTTCGGCATGAAGGCGCACATTGGTGTGGATGCCGACCCTGGCCTGGTGCACAGCGTGCAAGGCACGGCGGCCAACGTCAATGACGTGACCCAGGCGCACAAGCTGTTGCACGGCGAAGAAACGGATGCCTTTGCTGACGCAGGCTATCAGGGCGCACACAAGCGGCCAGAGGCCAAGGGCGAGGTGAACTGGCATGTGGCCATGCGGCCGGGCAAGCGCAAGGCGCTGGACTTGAATGACCCGATTGAAGCCATCACCGATCAGGTTGAGCGCATCAAGGCGAGCATCCGCGCCAAGGTTGAACATCCGTTCAGGGTGCTCAAGAAGCAGTTCGGCCATGTGAAGGTGCGCTACCGAGGGCTGGAGAAAAACACCGCGCAACTCAAGACCCTGTTCATGCTCAGCAATCTGTGGATGGTGGGGGGCAAACTGATGGATGGGGTGGCATGAGTGCGTCCAAAATGCGAAGAGCAGCGGCTTTTGCGGGGCTGGCGCACTGTTTGAGCTTGGTTTGGAGCCCTATCCAGCACCACCGCAATTCAGCCGGAGCAATTGCCGATGCTGTCACGCCTCCAAGCGCCCCGCAAACGAGTTGTTCAGACCTTCCCTAACGTCACAACATTTAGCTTGACGCAAAGTGCGAGTAATAGCTCCGCGGTAGCCTCATTTGCTTTTGGCTATTGGTTTGATCCCACCGAAAAAGCTTCTCTAATTGTAGGTGTAACGCGCTCCAAAGATAACGCCATAGAGGGGTATAGCCGTTTCGTGGAGTTAACAAAAAACGCGACAGACAGAGAGAAGAGCAAAAAAGGGAACTTTGGCTTCGATACTCAACAAGCAATGATAGAGCATGCAACGATAAAAATCAAACAACTGAGGAAGCCTGAGTCATGAAGATAAATATACTACTTTCAATTTGGCTATCTTTTCTTTGTTGCAGTCAATCCATTGCCCAGAACTTCACCATTACAAATGAAATGGTCGAGGACGCACGAAAAAACCTGCAAAAATCAATCGAATCCGCAATAGGGAACAAAGAAAAATCGAGCACCATATATGAATCCGCCCTTCGGAAGGCGAATACATGCCCCAACAATGGGTGCGCCTACGAGAGCTATGCAAGCAGCTCCCATGATTTTGCGACCCACCTTAACCCCAATCGCAAGTGCCCAATTTCCTTGCATAACTTAATTGGCGATTGGGTTAACACAAAAAAATGGGGTAACTATGAAAAAATATCGCTATCCCTCTACAAGGGCAGACCGTCCGTCCATCAGTTTATTACTTTCAGACCGCAAAAAATAAGCGGATTGGAAGACGGCTTTGGTGGCTGGCGTTTTGAAACATGCAAAGTAAGGACCATTGAGCGCACATCTTCTGGCGGAAGGATATTTACACCAGGAAATGATCTAATCATATTGTCATACAACCCGCAGTCCAAAGTACTTTTGGTGTTTGATGGTGATCATTTTGCCGAATATCTGAAGTCAAACTGACGCCAACCTCAATTTGCGAAAGTTTATTTGAAATCGCCAAGAATAAAGTTTGGGCCGTGGTGCGCGCTGGCCAGGGCATGCTGTTGAGCACAGCCGCCCGCACCGCGCAAGGCAGCAGCGTGGCCAGCACCCTGATGGACGCCTGCGTGGGCGTGGCCAAACTGCGCACCAGCCGGCAACTGGGCCAAGCCCTCAGCGACAGCGCCCGCCAGCAAGGCGCGCTTGGCCTGAGCAGCCACCATGACGGCCACGGTGACAGCGGCCAAGCCTGGATGGCGCACACCGACGCCATGGACCCCACAGCCAGCGGCAAGCTGGCCGCAAAGGGCTGTCCAACGAAGAACTGCATGCGCACCACCTGCATGTGACTGTTTATGAGCCCAAAATTCTTCAGGGATGACCGTGAAGTCCTTCAACTTTTTGAAACTGGTGCGACGCTTCATTTTCTGTCTGCTGTGGGTGCACGTCACAGGCATTGCGCAAACACCGTCAACCGAAACGGCGCAAGAGCGATCGGGGCGACTCACGTGGATTGAGCGTCCTTGGAACATGCGTACGTTCATTCACGTCGAGCCTCACGGCGATTGGGTCATTTCGAAAGAAGTATCGAAAGAAGAAAACCTCAAGCGGGCCAGCAGAGAGCCCAA
>JAVLFO010000237.1:0-3238 GCA_046052805.1 Aquabacterium sp.
CCAGCCCGAGGCCCTCAACAACGACATCCGCCGGCAAATGACGCGCATCTACACCTCGTTCAAGACGGGCCTGTGATGCACACGGAGGCAGCCGGCACGGGATACCTGCGCATCGAGCGTGTTGTCAAAGATTTTGGCAGCAAAGACGGCGGTGTGTTCCGCGCGGTCGACAACGTCTCGCTCGACATCCAGCAAGGCGAGATCTTCGCGCTGCTGGGCTCCAGCGGCTGCGGCAAGACCACGCTGTTGCGCATGCTGGCGGGCTTCGATTCGCCCAGCTCAGGTCGCATCACCTTGGGTGGGCAAGACCTGGCCGGGCTGGCGCCTTACGAGCGCCCCATCAACATGATGTTCCAGAGCTATGCGCTCTTCCCGCACCTGTCGGTGTGGGAGAACATCGCCTTTGGCCTCAAGCGCGAAGGCCTGCCCAAAGAGCAGGTGGCATCGCGCGTCGAGGCCATGCTCAAGCTGGTGCAGTTGGGCAAGTTCGCGCAACGCAAGCCGCATCAGTTGTCGGGCGGACAGCAGCAGCGCGTGGCGCTGGCCCGCTCGCTGGCCAAGCAGCCCAAGCTCTTGTTGCTCGATGAGCCCTTGGGCGCGCTCGACAAAAAGCTGCGCGAAGAAACCCAGATCGAGCTGGTCAACATCATCGAAGGCGTGGGCGTGACCTGCGTGATGGTCACGCACGACCAGGAAGAGGCCATGACCATGGCCAGCCGCATCGGCATCATGAGCGAGGGCTCGATCCTGCAAGTGGGCACGCCGCGCGAGATTTACGAAACGCCCGCCACGCGCTTTGTGGCCGACTTCATCGGCAACGTGAACCTGATGGATGGCACCTTGGTGGTGGACGAACCCGACCACTGCGAGGTGGCCTGTGCCGATGTGCGCCACCACGTGGGCCATGGCATCACGGGCCACGAAGGCATGCCGGTGAGCGTGGCCTTGCGCCCTGAAAAAGTCCGCATCTCGCGCCGCCCACCGGTGCTGGAGGCAGGTGACCCACCCGCGCCCCTCAACCAGGTCAAGGGCACCGTCAAAGACATGGTGTATTTCGGGGCCAGCACGGTGTACCACCTGCAGTTGGCCAGCGGCGCCTTGCTCAAGGTCAGCCAAAGCAACACCGAGCGCCACCCCGACGACGCCCTGAGCTGGGGCGACGAAGCCTTTGCCTGGTGGAGCCCGTCGGCCCACGTGGTCCTCACGCGTTGAGCGCGCACAGCATGGCCCCCGCATCGCACACCCCTCGCCTGAAGTGGTCTGAGCGCACGCTGATCGGCGTGCCTTACGCCTGGCTGTTGGTGTTTTTTGCGCTGCCGTTTTTGATCGTCTTGAAGATCAGTGTTTCTGAGATGGAAACGGTGGTCTTCAAAGACCTGATCACCTGGGGCGATGGCGTGTTGCGCCTGCAGCTCAAGCTCAGCAACTACCTCTTCATCACGCAAGACGACCTGTACTTCAAAACCTACCTGGCCAGCTTGAAGTACGCCGCCATCACCACGGCCCTGTGCCTGTTGGTGGGCTACCCCTTCTCCTACTTCATGGCGCGCGCATCGAGCGCGGTGCAGCCCGCGCTGTTGATGATGGTGATGCTGCCGTTTTGGACCAGCTTCTTGCTGCGCGTGTATGCCTGGAAGGGCTTGCTGAGTGAAGGCGGTTGGGTGGCCACGGCGCTCAATGCCTTGCAGGTGGACCAGGCCTTGATGCTGCTGGGTGTGATCCCCGGGCCAGGGGCTTACCTGAACACGGCGTTCTCGCTGGTGCTGGGCATGGTCTACACCTACCTGCCGTTCATGATCTTGCCGCTCTACGCCAACCTCTCGAAGATGGACATGCGTCTGCTGGAGGCTGCCTCTGACCTGGGCTCGACCCCGTGGGTGGCGTTCTGGAGGGTCACTGTGCCGTTGTCGAAGGCGGGCATCGTGGCGGGCTCGATGCTGGTGTTCATCCCGTGCGTGGGCGAGTTCGTGATCCCTGAGTTGCTGGGCGGGCCGTCGAACCTGATGATCGGGCGCGTGCTGTGGGACGAGTTCTTTGCCAACAACGACTGGCCCATGGCATCGAGCGTGGCCGTGGTGATGATCTTGTTGATCATCGTGCCGCTGGCCTGGTTCAACAAGGCGCAAGCCGATGCGCAGGAGGCCTCGCGGTGAGCGCGCCCCACACCCCCGCCTACCTGCGCCGCGGCCAGTGGGTGGCCCGCACTTGGCTGGCGCTGGGCTTTGTGTTTTTGTACCTGCCCATTGTGGCGCTGGTGGTGTACTCGTTCAACCGGTCGCCCTTGCCGACGGTGTGGGGCGGCTTCACGCTGCAGTGGTTTGTCAAGCTGGCTCACGACACCGAGGTGCTCGATGGCCTGTGGCTGTCGCTGCGCATCGCGTTCTTCACCGCCTGTGCGGCGGTTGTGCTGGGCACGCTGGCGGCACTGGCACTGGTCAAGTACAAGCGCTTTGGCGGGCGCACGCTGATGGTGGGCATGATCAACGCGCCTTTGGTGATGCCCGAGGTCATCGTGGGCCTGTCGTTGCTCTTGATGCTGGTGTCGATGCAGCGCTGGCTGGGCTTTCCTGAGCGCGGCATGGTCACCATCTGGATGGGGCATCTGCTGGTGGGCTTGGCCTATGCCACGGTGGTGATCCAGGCGCGTTTGCAAGGCTTGAACCCGGCGCTGGAAGAGGCGGCTTTGAACCTGGGCGCACGGCCCTTGCAAGTCTTCTTTTTGGTGACGCTGCCGATGATCGCGCAGTCGCTGGCCTCGGCCTGGTTGCTCACCTTCACCTTGTCGCTGGACGACGTGGTGCTGTCGGCCTTTTTGTCGGGGCCGGGTTCAACGACCTTGCCTTTGGTGATTTTTTCGCGGGCGCGTTTGGGGGTCGACCCCAGCGTGAACGCGGTGGCCACGGTGGTGATCGCCGTGGTGGCCTTGGCCGTGATCGGGGGCAGTTACGCCCTGGCCCGCGCCGAGCGACGCAAGCAGCAAGAAATCGCACAAGCCGCGCACGGCTGAGTGCCACCACAACACACATTCGACCGCCACAAGGAGCCCCGTCCCATGACCCACATGACCCCTTCGCATTGCTTGCCACGCCACGGATGGGCGCCCAAGGCGGCGTTGTTGGCCTTGGCTGTGGCTGCGGCGTTTCCGCAGGCAGCTCAAGCGCAGTCCAACAAAGAGCTGCTCAAGGAGCTGCGCGCCTTGAAGGCCCGCATGGTCGAACTCGAGAAGAAGCTCGAGGCC
>JAVLFO010000238.1:0-1999 GCA_046052805.1 Aquabacterium sp.
GAGACAGACCTACTCGCGTCGTTCGCGCGCGAGGCCGAGTCGAGCTCCGGCAAGTCGTGTCCGTCGTGCGGCGCGCGCGGCACGAAGCACGCCGTGAGCTGCGCGCTCGTCGCGCTGCTGCGGAGCGCGGACTCCGTGTCCGGACTCTGACGCGAGCGAGTCGGTGACCTCAGTATGCGTCGTGGCGTGCGCGCGGGAAATCGGTACAACCAGGTACTGGTTTACCATCCTTCTCCGCGGGCGGGTACGGGTACAGGTGATGCGGCGACCCACAGCGAAAAACAACTCTGGGGGGTCGCGACCCCCGCCCCCAGCCATCTTGTGTAGACCACTTCGCATGGTTTGCGGTGGGCTGCGACCGTTCTGACGCGTGCGTTCGACTCGTCCATGCTTGAAGTTGTGCACTGATATTTTTGGCGTGGATCGGCCCGTGGGAACGAGTCGAAGTGCATGACCGAGTCAAATCGTCGCGGGAGTTCCGACGAGGACCTTTCTCGCGAGACGGCGTCGACTCGCCCTCGATCGCGTCGCAATCGCCCCGCGCCGCGGCCCTCGCGCCCCGCGCGCCCCGCACGCCTCTCCCACACCTCATCTCTCCTCCCGAGTCGTCCGAGTCGTCCGAGTCCACGTCCGCGTCCGAGCCCCGTCCGAGTCCGCGTCCAAGCACCGTCCAAGCACCGTCCTCATGTCGTCCAACGCGAAGCGCGCCAAGACGGGCCCCGCGCCCACGCCCGCGGCCGAGGGGTTCGTCGCGGTCCCCGAGTCCGCCGGGTCCTCGTCCTCGTCCTCGTCCTCGGCGTCGCCCGCCACGCCCAAGCCCGCGTTCGCGACGGACGCGGCGAGCGCTGATGCGACGCCCCACGGGACGCCGTCGTCGTCGTCGTCGTCGTCGTCCGGGTCCGGGTCCGGGTCCGGGTCCACGCCCGCGCCCGCGTCCACGCCTTCCGCGTCGACTCCCACGTTCGGGTGCGTCGACCCGCCCCGACTCGGTCCCGCCCCGAGCTCTCTGAGTCCGAACTGACGCCCCGTCCCCGACTCGACCCCAGCGCCTCGCCCACGTACAGCGTCGTCGAGAAGGTGGGCATCTACATCGGCTATCGCCAGGAGGGCCACATGTTCAGCACGAACAACTCCACGGACGTGCACGCCGTGGTCGCGCAGAACCCCAAGTCGGCGCTCATGCAGCTGCGCTCCGGGGACTCGGTCCAGATGACGTTCAGGAACGGCCGCATCGCGGGCGTGACCAAGATCGCGCCCGTGATCCCCGTGCCCGGGCGCTACCCCAGGGCGATCCTCGACGAGACCGAGGGGAAGCGCTTCACGGTGCACCTCCTCTTCATCCAGAAACCCGGGGTCGAGGCGATCCTCGTCGACGTCCACCGCGGCAAGAAGCAGGTGATGCGCCGCGAGATGACCGTGGCCACCGTCACGGACGCGAACGAGGTCGTGGGCGGGTACACGATCACCGTCTGGGACCAGGCGGCCCAGTTCTCGTACCGCGCCGCGACCCCCCTCATCATGTTCGGGTGCCTCCCGCGCGAGTTCGCGTCCCAGAAGGGGTGGAAGATGGGCGTCAGCTCGTTCGTGCTCCACGAGGGGAACGCGCCCGACGTGATGAGGGCGCCCCACGTCCGCGACTTCGTCGACAGGTGCGGCGCCGCGCTGAACCTCAACGTCCTGTACGAGGAGGACGACGCCTCGGCCGCGCCCGCGGCGGGGGCGGGGGCGCGGGCGGCTGCGGCGGCGACGCCCTCCTCCTCCTCCGCGTCCTCCGCGTGACCGAGGTCGATCCGACGGATCCGTTGAGCCGCGTCGCCGAGTCTCGAGTGCGTTTGTGTGTGTCGTGGGCGCGCCCTGGAGCACGCGCGACCGGACGTCGTCGCGCGGAGACTCGGGCGTGCGCGGGCGTTGGAGTCGGACCCGTCGGAGAGGGGTCGAGCGTCGTCATCGTCGTTTCTCGTCCGTCGCACCTCGCACCCACCTGACTACCATCGGTCTC
>JAVLFO010000239.1:0-2399 GCA_046052805.1 Aquabacterium sp.
AGGCGCGATCGCCCTCGTCGCTGATGGCGCTGTAGCCCACGCACTGGAAGTAGGTGCCCTCGCAAGGCAGCAGCTCAAAGCGTGAGCCACTGAGCGATTGCCGGAAGATGTCGCGCTTGCCTTGGTACAGCGCCTTGAGCTGCTCGTACCAACCGGGCTTGCGCATGAAGGCCGCCAACGCGTGCTGCGAGGGCGCGTGCACGGTGAACACGTTGAACTGGTGCACCTTGCGGAACTCGGCCATCAGCTCTTGTGGCCCCAAGCAGTAAGCCACCTTCCAGCCGGTGATGTGGTACGTCTTGCCGAAGCTGGACACCACCAAGCTGCGCTCGGCCAGGGCCGGGTAGCGCATCACGCTTTCGTGCCGGGCCTGGTCAAACACCATGTGCTCGTAGACCTCGTCGCTCAAGATCACGATGTCGGTGTCTTGCACCAAGGCTTGCAGGGCGGCCATGTCATCGGCGGTCCACACCGTGCCCGTGGGGTTGTGCGGCGTGTTGATGATGATCATGCGCGTGCGCGGCGTGATCAGGGCTTTGACCTGTGCCCAGTCGGGGCGGTAGTCGGGGTGCTTCAGCGTGGCGTAGACCACCTTGCCGCCTTGCAGCTCGACCGAGGGCGCGTAGCTGTCGTACACCGGGGCGAACACGATCACCTCGTCGCCCGGGTGCACCAGCGCCGCAATGGCCGTGAACAAAGCCTGCGTGGCCCCCGCGGTGACCGTGACCTCGCTGGACACGTCGTACGCGGCGCCGTAGAGGGCCTGCACCTTGGCCGCGATGGCCTCGCGCAAAGCCGGCACGCCGGCCATGGGCGCGTACTGGTTGTGGCCAGCGCGCGCGGCCTCGTCCAGCAGGGCCAACAAGTCTGCGGGGGCATCGAAATCAGGGAAGCCCTGCGACAGGTTGATGGCGCCGTGCTGCTGGGCGAGCGCCGACATCACCGAGAAAATGGTGGTGCCCACCTGAGGCAGGCGCGAGCTGATGGGGCGGGGGTAGTGGGGCATGGCCTCACTCCGCCTGGGCCGCGATCTCTCTGAGCGCCCGCACGTAGTTGGCCACCGGCTGCCCGCCCGAGATCAGGTGGCGCTGGTTCACCACCACCGCAGGCACCGCACGGATGCCGGCCTCAGCGATCTCGGCCTCGGCCTGGCGCACCTCTTCGGCGTAACGACCGTCGTTCAGCACGGCTTCGGCTTGCTCGGGGTCCAAGTCGGCTTGGCCCACACAGGCCAGCAGCACGGCGCGCTGGTCCATGGCCTGTTGCTCGCCGTGACAAGCCACCAGCATGGCTTGTTTGAGCGCCAGTTGCTGGACTTGGCCTTGCAGACCGGCCCAATGCAGCAAACGGTGCGCATGGAAGGTGTTGTAGATGCGGCCGCGCCCTTCGGGGTTGAAGGCAAAGCCCACCTCGGCGCCGCGCTGGCGGATGGTCTCGCGGATCTGCGCTTGCTGCTCGGGCGTGCTGCCGTACTTCTGCGTGAGGTGCTCACCGATGTCCTGACCGCCTTGGGGCATGTCGGGGTTCAGCTCAAAGGGCAAGAAAGCCAGCGACACCTGGAAGGCGCCCGGTGTTTCGCGTTGCACTTGCTGCAAGGCCTGCAGCAGCGCATTGAGCCCGATGGCGCACCACGGGCAGGACACGTCAGAGATGAAGTCGATGTGGAGTGTGTTCATGGTCGGGGTCATGTTGTCTCTCTGGCTGCGTCGCTTCGGCCAGAGACGGTTTCATTTGGATACGGTTTACCCACATGTGGGTGGCAGCGCTTGCCGGTGCCCCCCAGCGGGCGCCCGTGGCCACCGTGCGATATTTGGATCGTTCGCCACACATCAACCAAAGGGAGTTTCACATGCGCACCTTGATCGCAGCAGCAACGATGCTGGCTTTGAGTGTTTCGGCTCAAGCCTACCAAATTGATTTCACCGGCAGAGTAACGAACACCGACGGCAGCCTCAGCGGGGTCACTCAGGGCACCTTGGTCAGCGGCAGCTTTGTCGGCAATGACCCGACCGGTTATGTTTTCGGCACGGATGTCGTCTACGACTTCGGGAGCGGAAGCATCGTGGCCGACATTGGGGAACACAAACTGCAGGGGTCTGATCCGACGGTCGTCGTGACAGACAACTACGGCGGGAATGTGGAAGACAGCTTGAGCGTTTCCACAGACCAAAATGTCACGGTGGATGGCAGCTACTACGGCGACATATTTGGATTTAACCTGAGCTCGAAGGCTGGTTCGACTTCGGTCCTGGTGGGTACCGGGCTGCCCACACAAATCGACCTCGCCGCCTTTGATGACGCCACCGGATTCTTGGTACGCCAAGGTTTGCCTGGGTCGCCCAGCAGCTACACCTGTCTCTTATACACATCTGACGCTGCCGACGACTAGTCGAGTGTAG
>JAVLFO010000240.1:0-1566 GCA_046052805.1 Aquabacterium sp.
AACAGGGCTGGGTGGTTGAGCTGCCAGGTGTAGCCCTCATCGGGGCGGTGCCGAACCGTTTGCCCGTGGGCGCCAATGGCTTGAACCTCGGTCGGCAACACGTCACCGGCCTCGCACAAAGCGTGCACCACGGCGGCGTACAGCACCACCAGCGCTTGCGCCGCTACTGCGCTGCGGTGCAGTTCGTCCTCGCCCGGCGTGTTCAAGGCCAGCAAGGCCTCGCGCAGGGCTTGCGGCATGGGGCGGTGGGCGTGTGCCAGCGTATGCCATGCACCATCGGCTTTGCGCCGGGCCAGCACGCCGTCCACGCCGTCCAGCGACGTGCCCGACATCAGGCCAATGTAGAGCTCAGAAAAAAGCCCGCTTGCGCGGGCCGTGGGCGTCAGATCCAACGAGGTGCTGGTCGTCTGAGTCATGGTGTTTGTGCTCATTCAAAGCGCGGGCCAGACAGCGCCCCCGCGGTTTGCCAGTCGTTGGCCTGCTGCAGCTGGCCCGCCACGCGCTGGGCCAGACGACGGAACTCGGCCACATGTTGCGGTGACAGCTGCAGGCTTTCCGAGGCCCGTGCGATCGTCATGGGGTCAACCTGCTGGTTGCCCAGCTTGAACTCAAAGTGCAAGTGCGGACCGGTGGCCCAGCCGGTGGCACCCACGGCGCCAATCAGCTGGCCTTGCTCGACATGCGCGCCCTTGCGCACATCGATGCGGCTGAGGTGGGCATAAACCGTTTTGCGGTTGCCGCTGTGCTGCAACTCCACCACGTTGCCGTAGCCATTTTGCTGGCCGGCAAAGCTCACCACGGCCTCACCCACGCTGCGCACCGGGGTGCCACTGGGTGCGCCAAAGTCCACGCCCAAGTGCGCGCGCCATTTTTGCAAGATCGGGTGAAAGCGCATGGCAAAGCCCGAGGTCACACGCGAGAAAGCCAGCGGCGATGCCAAGAACGCGCGCGTTTTGCTTTGCCCGGTCAGGTCAAAGTAATTGCCCTTGCGGCCAGGCTCTTGGAACCAGACGGCATCGTGCGCCTTGCCCTTGTTGATGAAACGCGCAGCCAAGACCCGGCCCGACGTGCTGGCCCAGGTCAATGGCTCGCCATCGGCAGTGTGAGCCTCGTAGAGCACGCTGAACGCGTCACCCTTGCGAAGTTCGCGCCGGAAATCGATGTCGTTGCCGAAAATCTCTGCCAGCTGGTTGGTGATGCCGTCGGGCACGTGGGCGTCGTCGGCCGCTGCGTACAAAGAAGACTCGATCACCGCCGTGACCAATTGCTGCTTGATCTCGAGGGGCAGCACTTCTTTGTGTGCTTCCCAGTGGCTCATGCCATCGGCACGCACGCGCTCGATGGTGAGTTTGGTGAAATGGGTGTCGATCTCGCCCGACTCGGGCACACCGCGTGCCACCAGCTTTTGCAGGCGGCCGTTTTCAACGATGACCTTGACGGACTTGCCGGCACGACCCTGCAACAGCGAGCCCGCGGTGGCGTCATTGCGGATGTACTGAGCCGCATCGGCATCGTCCACGCCCAGGCGCTTGAGCAGGCTGTCCACCGTGTCAGACGGCTTGCTCA
>JAVLFO010000241.1:0-1766 GCA_046052805.1 Aquabacterium sp.
GTTCACCAGCCATTCGTGAACAATCGCAACCTTCAACGCACGGCTCATGCGGCCACCTTGCCGAAATCGCTGGGGACTTTGCGAGCCCAATGCTCAAGCGAAGACTTGAACGTGTATTGAAACGGGAAGCCCATGTCGGCGAGCTTTTTAGGGATGATGTGCGTCGACATACCGGCCTTTTTGACCCGCACTGGGTGAACCGGGTTGCGCGAGCCAGCCAGGGCCTGCACCACATGCGCGGCTGGCAGCAGCAGCGAGGTTGGCAAGCTCAAAATGGGTGCTTTTGATCCCACGAAGGCCCGCACATGCTCTGCAATCGCGCCCAGCGTTTCAGTGGGCGTTTCAACGTAGTTGTAGACCACCACAGGCTCGCCCGAGTTGATCACGAACTCAACGCTGTCCAGCAGGCCATAGATGTAGGCGTACGACTTGTTGATGTCCATCGAGCCCGGGAAGGCAAAGTAGCCCTTTTGGATCGCGTTGATCATGCGGCCAATGTTGCCCGGGTCGCGGGGTCCATAAACCACGCCTGGGCGGATGATCATCAGGCGGCGATCTGCGCTGCGAGACTGCCAACCCTTGTGAATCAGCTCCGCTGGGTACTTTGACCCGCCGTAGGGGCTGATGGGGCAGATACGCGAGTTTTCGTCGGTTGGGCCAGACGTTGGGCCGTAAACGCTGATGCTGCTGGTGAAGAAGATGTTTTTGCAACCCACGGTCTCTGCATAAGCGGTGACCGTGTCAGCGCCTTTGAGGTTGGTGTCGAAGTATTCATGCGCCTCGTGCCCGGGTTCGCGGTGCACGGCGGCAAAATTGAAGATCCATTCAGGTGCTTGCTCGCACAAGTCCAGGGGCAAAGGCTCACGCACATCCACCTTGCGGTAAACAATGCCCTTTTTGCCAGACAAGGCAGAGGGTTGAATGTCAGCGATCACGACCTGATCAGCCAAGCCTTTTTCGAGCCAACGCTCGGCCAAGAACGAGCCAATGAATCCTGCCCCACCAACGATCAATACCGACTTCATGAATGCTTCTCCGTATATTTAAGCCACAGCCTCAGACGCCAGCTTGATCAGCTGCTGAGCCGTGTTGTGCCAAGTCATGTTTTTGACATGCGCAAGACCCGCGCCACGCATTCGCGCGCGTTCGTCATCATCGCTCATTACAGTCTGTAAACAGGCCAGCAGTCCCCCAGAGTCGTGGGGGGAGATGTAGCGCGCCGCCTCGCCACACACCTCGGGCAACGACGCGGCAGACGACGCAATGACCGGGCAACCCGACGCCATGGCCTCAACCGGTGGCAGGCCGAAGCCCTCGTAAAGTGAGGGAAACACGAAGCAAGCCGCGTGTCTGTAGAGCGAAACCAGCTCTGCGTCAGAGACATAACCCAGGTTTTTGACAAACGCTGGCTGCGCGACTTGCCTAGAAGCAAACGCGGCGTGCCCCGAGCCGCCGGCGATCACCACATCAAAAGGCGGGCTTGCCAGTTTGCCAACGGCATCGACCAAAAGGCCGAAGTTCTTGTTGGGCTGCTGGCTGCTGACAGCCAGCACAAACGGACGCTCATGCAGCTCGAAGCGATCGAGCACGGCGTCATCGGCACTTGCCCGGGTGATGTGGTCAACGCCTTCGCTCACAACGGCAATGCCTGCGCTGCGCGGCCCACAGTGGTGCAGCAACTGGTCTCTGGAGAACTTAGACACTGTGGCGACCACGCGCGCGCGCGTCCTCCGGGTGCGAATCATGATGCGGTACCACGTTCGGAA
>JAVLFO010000242.1:0-2009 GCA_046052805.1 Aquabacterium sp.
AATCCGTGAGCCGAGATGTTCGCCCTAGAACGCTGCTGGAGGAGCTCTGCCGACTCGGCATCGCCTGCATCCATGACGCGGATGACACCGTCGATTTGCTGAAAGAGCGATACGTACCCAGCAGCAACGAAACCGAAATGCTGGCCTACCTTGGCGCCAATGTGGGTGACCACCTCCAAGCTGCGGTGGACAACGTGACCTCGAGCGGCGTGCGTCACTTGGAACAGGCCATTTTCACAGACCAGGTTTCTGCACGCTCGATTGAAGAAGTGCGCCCTCAGGTTCAGGCGCAGTGGAAAGCGCTGGTGCAGAAACTGGCACCCACCGTTCAGCAACTGATCGACCAAGACCGCGAAGCGGCCCGGCCGCAGGATCACCGACTGCGTATCGGCGTGTACATGTACACAAGCCCTTTGATCACCCCATTTCAGACGCCGCAGAGCACCGCGTCAAGCAAAGCACCCCGCAAGCCACGGAGTAAGCCATGAACACCCACATCCTCACCCACCTTCACGCCGCTCCCCGACTGAAGCGCACGCTGCGGGCTTGCACTGGCCTGCTGGCCGCGGTGATGCTTGCAGCTTGCGGCGGAGGCGGCGGCAGCACCGCATCCAATGGTGTTGGCGTGGGCGGCACCGGGTCGGCGGCCGGGCCAGTGTCAGGGTTTGGTTCCATCATCGTCAATGGCGTGCGCTTCGATGACAGCACGGCGAAGGTCTTCGATGACGTAGGCACCCTGATGGATCGCACAGACATCAAACTTGGCATGCTTGTTGACGTGCAGTCTGGGGCGTTCACGGACGACGCAGCAACCGGCTTGCGCAACGCCACTGCGACGCAAATCACCTATGGCAGCAGCCTCAAGGGCGTGGTCACCGCCAAAAGCGCCTCAAGCATCACGGTGCTGGGTCAGGTCATCAACGTGACCAGCACGACCGTGTTCGATGGCTTTGACACTGGCCTCGCCAGCGTGACGGCCAGCAGCCCGAACAACCTGGTTGAAGTTCATGCCTTGTTCAACCCAAGCACGACCCAGTTCACGGCCACACGCATCGAGCGCAAGAGCGCGCCGCTGAGCGAATGCAAGCTGGCTGGGACGGTGAACGCACTGAACACCAACGCACAAACCTTCTTCATCAACGGCTTCTCGGTCGCGTATGCCGGTGCCACTGGCGTCAGCGGCTTGGCAGAAGGCCAGCGCGTCAAGGTAAGGCTAGCCTTCAGCCTCGGCAACTGCACCAACAATGCCACCCGCATCGATGGTGCACAAACGGCATTCGCAGACAACAGCAGCGCGCAAGTCGAAGGCTTCGTCAGCAACTTCGTCAACAGCGGCGGCGCCATCACATTCAAAGTGAACGGCATCCCCATCAGCGCAACTGCGGTGCCTGTAGGTGTCATCGACGGCATCAGAGTCGAAGCCGAGGGTGTTGTGCGAAGCGGCGTGCTTGTGGCGACCAAGGTCGAACGCAAGGACGTCCCCAGCACCGACAGCGTGAGGCTGTTTGGCTCACCCAGCGCACATGCTCCCTTGAACCTCACCACCGGCACCTTCACTGTCAAGGGGCAGAAGGTGTACTACGACGCTGCGACAACCCGGTTCGACACCGGTGTCACAACCAGCACTTTCAACGATCCGAACGCATCCCTGGAAGTGCGGGGGGCGCCGGACAGCTCAGGCACTGTGAGCCCAGGCACCGTGATCATCGCCTCAGAGATCAAGCTAAAGAACTGAGTTGCCCTGGCCTCGCCTGCCCGTCCTGCGGCAGGCAAAGCCAGAAACAGGAAACAGAGACGCCGCCCATGAAAAAACCCCGCCAAGGCGGGGTTTTTTGTGCGCCACCGCCTGAGCGGTGAGCCATCAGGTCATGACTTCAAATCAACGCTGAGCGATGGGCTTGACGTCGCGCTTTTCGGCGCCAACGAACAACTGACGTGGGCGGCCGATCTTGTACTCGGGGTCGCCAATCATTTCGTCCAGCTGAGCAATCCAGCCCACGGTACGAGCC
>JAVLFO010000243.1:0-4804 GCA_046052805.1 Aquabacterium sp.
TGTGTATAAGAGACAGCCACTGGCCGCTGGCCAGGGCCTCGTAGCCGCCAAAGCGCTCGACGGCTGCGGCCAATTTGGCCGAGCTCACGCCACTTTGCGGGCGCTTGAGCACCACGTTGATGACACCCGCCGTGGCACCTTCGCCCCACAGCACGCTGGCACCACCGCGCACGATCTCGATGCGATCAATCAGGTCCAGCGGAATCGATGCCAAGTGCGCATTGGCAATCTCGTTCTCGCTGATGCGGATGCCGTCGACCAACACCACCATGTTTTGCGATGCCGTTGCGCCGAAGCCTCGCAGGTCAAGTGAGTTTTCACGCCCATTGCTCAGGTCAGAGGTCGCCGCGACACCACCGAGCTTGCGAATCGCCTCGTTGGCATCACTCACACCCGAACGCTCAATTTGCTCGGCCGTGATGATCGAAGCGCCGATGGGAGCGGTTTGCAGCAACTGAGGTATCCGGCTCGCCGTGACCACCACCGGCTGCAAGACCTCGTCTGCGGCCTGGGCCAGATGGCCCCAAGACAGCGCCACACCACACGCCACGGCCAAAGCCGAACGCAGCCCAGGTGCCTGAGGCACCGAGTTCAAAAACAACATGATTGGATTCACACAAGACAAGAGCCCTGGCCAGCGTCCCCGCAGGCTTGGGCGAAACGGCTGGGAACGCTAGCGCGCACCCATCCTCCTGTCGGCCGGTATCCGGGCTAGGCGGTGCGACCCGTGAAGCCTTCCCAGGTGTCTCAAGACCCAGTGGCTGTGAACACGAGCGAAGCGAAGGCAAAAGCCCTCGCTTGACCGCCGACCGTTGCGGGGGCAGCGCACGTCAGGCTGGCATCGGTGATGCGGCAGACCCTCTTGCTTCCCGTTTAACTGCGCCAGACGAACCCCAGCGCGAGCACCAACGGGGCGGATTGTAAGCGGCCTACAATGTTCGCTCCATTCCATCGCGAGAAGACCCCGTCATCACGGGGTAGGCACCGCCCATGTCCAGAATCGACGAACTCACGGACCGCATCGAGCGCATGCTGCTGCGCCACGAAGAGCTGCGCCGTACCAACGCCCTGTTGCAACAACAGGTGCTGGTGACCACGCAAGAGCGCGATTCGCTGCGCGCACGCCTGGCGGCCGCACGGGCTCGCATCGACGACCTGATCGACAAGCTGCCCACGACGGCCGGCGATGTGCTTGACGACACTCCACCACCCGCAGAGCCTCACGCTTGAGCACCGCCATGCAACAAATCGAAGTGGCCATCATGGGCCAAAGCTACCTGTTGGGCTGCCCTGAGGGGGGCGAGACCCGTCTGCGCGAGGCCGTGCACCAAGTTGACCGCGAGATGTGCGCCATCCGCGACAGTGGCAAGCTCAAAGCGCGTGAGCGCATCGCCGTGCTGGCCGCGCTGAACTTGGCCTACATGTTGACCGAGCGCCCCGCCGCCCCTGTGGCCGCTACGCCTGCGCAGACAGGCCATGCCGCTGCCGCCGAGGCCAACCCCAACGAGCCATCGCCCGAGTACGTGGCCCAACTGATCGAGCGACTCGACCAAGCGCTGGGCATCGACGGCCACCTGATTTAAGCGCCGCGCGCTGATCCCCACAACAAGACCCTGACAGCGTCTCAATTGCACGGACGACCGCTCACAGAGCCTTTAGAATGGACTTGTCCGTCGCTTTCGCGGTTGTTTTATTTCCTTGAACCGATGCTCTTCGAGCCAGGGCTTGGAACATTGCGGTGCTGGTGTGATCGTCTCGCGTCAGATGAACCCGAAGTGCTGCTGACCTCGCCCACCTGAATCCCCTGGGTTCAGGAATGCGGCAACCGGTTTGCGGCGGACCTTGTGTATTCAAGACCAATATGACATCGGCCAGATGCCCTCACGGGATCTGGCCGATTTTTTTGGGGTCTTGCAGTCCAGCGCTGGGTCAGGACACGGGTGCGAACTGGATGCTGGCCAGCACGATGCGGTTGCCCGTCTCGCGTGCCGTGGCCATGGCACGATCGGCGCTGCGCATGAGGTCTTCGATGGTGCCCGCCGTGTGCGGGAAGCTGGCCACACCCATGCACACCGTGAACGGGATTTGCTGGCCGTTGTGCGGCACGATGTGCGTGGCGCACTGACGGCGCAGCTGCTCCATGCGCGAGTGCGCCGTGGCCAAGCCCACACCCGACAGCAACACCACAAAGCGGTCGCCGCCAAGGCGGCATGGCGAGTCCATCGCACGCGTGTTGGCACGCAGCAAACGCCCCAGCGCCTCGATCACGCGCTCGCAACCTTCGCCGCCATGCTCGCGGCGGATCTCTTCCAGGTTGTCGATGGCCACAGACACCAGCGCGAACTCACGCTGCTCACGGCTCGACAAGTCGGCCTCGCGGCGCAACTGCTCTTCGAAGTGAACGCGGTGGTACAGACCCGAGACGGCGTCGCGCACTTGGTTGTCTTCGACGTTGCGGCGCAGCGCGTCGTTGGCCTTTTGCTGCTGCTCGAGCTGCGACAAGGCCGATTGCAATTGCACCTCACGCCGACGCGACTCGGTCACATCTTGCCAAACCGACAATATCTTGGCCGATCCACCATCGGCATCGCTGACGGCCTGTCGCCAGGTCAAAAATTCACGACGCTCGCCTTGCAGCTCGAGCCGGTGTTCGGCACGCACGCCTTCAAAGGCGGCCTGCGCTTGCTGGTCAGCAGCGCGCAAAGCCAGCGCCTGCGCGGCGTCGAACAAGTCGGCGTCCACGGCACCCACGGCCTGCTTGCCCTGGAAACCCAACAACTGGGTGGCGGCATCGTTGACATGGTCGTAACGACCACTGGCCACGTCTTTGACGAGAACAGCCAGCCCCAACTGGTCCAGTGCACGCAGAACCGCTTGGTTCAGAGCGGTGACATTGAACACGCCAGGTTCAAAAGAGTCGGCCATAGAGATCACATTGAAGAGGTTGACGGACACACGGGCCCGGTCACAGGCGCTACTGCTCACCCACCAACAGGATATTGGCTGAAGTTAACTCGCTTGACTGTCCTTCAAACAAGGGATGAGCGCCGGCTTTACGCCAGACGTGCGGCATTTGACACAACTGACGCGTGTCAACTGTAACCTTGCTGCCACAAGCCGCTGCAGGGGATCTCCCCGCATGGGCGAGACGTGCTGGCCATGAAGGCCCAGTCTCAAGCCATCGCGGCCGAGATCAAAGGGACATCGCCCGCCAAGGCACAGGCCTGTGCGCGGTTGGAGACATGCAGCTTCTGGCGAACGCTCTCGACCTGGTTCTTGATCGTGTGCTCGCTGCGCCCGCAGATGCGCGCGATTTCCCAGTTCGTCTTGCCCAGGCACATCCAGTGCAGCACCACCCGTTCACGTTCGGTCAGGCGCTGGAGCCAGGCCGGCTGGTTGTCCGCTCCCATGTCCTCGGCGAACAAGGCCCTTTCCAAGGCCAGGGCCATGTGGGGTGTCAGCAGACGAAGCAGCACCTCGGTCTGCTCGCCCGGAGCGTCTTCCATGCGCGACAAACAGAAGTAACTCGCCGACCGAGACGCATGGTCCAACACACCGTGGGCAGCCATGTTGTGCAAACCCATGTCGTGGAACACCTCGTGCCAGCGGACATCGCCCAGAGCGGCCGTGTCCTCCGCACGAACGATCTGAGGCCTGCGCTGAAGTGCCCATTGGCCAATCACCGGACTGCGGAACCGCCCGCCCTCCAACGTCAGCGCCTCGAAGTAGCCTGGAGGCCAACCTTGCTGCAGAACCCGGCGCAACACGACGCCTTCGCGGTCAGTGCGCAACACGCCGCACGCCAGGCTGGCATGCGGCAAAACGGCTTGCAGGGGCCCCACGGCCCAGGCCAGGAAATCAGACTGGGTCGCCACTTTTTCGAGGGCTTGTTGCAGTGCGATGACGCGCAACAAGGTGCTCGAGTCGGGCTGTCGGCCGGGGCTGGTGTACTGCATGTCGGGTCTCCAATGCCGTGTTTTACGGATGCCGCTGTGCGGCAGATGCATCGGAAACCCTGGCCAACACCCCCTGAACGGGTTATTTACCAACCACGCGCATCGACCGATGGCGCCAACCCGGGTCTTTACGGCATTTTTATGCCGGTACTGCCAGAATTTGCTGCACCGCAGCGCGCCCCGAACCACACTGGCGACATGTCCAGGCCCCATGCACCCGCACCCACCTCCCAGCCCACAGGAAGCCACTGGCACTACCCGTTGGCCGCGGTGGCCTGTGGCGTCACGGCCCTGATCACCCTGCCCCTGCACGACTGGCTGGAGCCCGTCAACGCGGTGATGCTTTTCCTGCTGACGGTGGTGCTGGTGGCCGCGCGCCTGGGCCGTGGCCCGGCGGTCATGGCCTCGTTCCTCAGCGTGGGGCTGTTCGATTTTTTCTATGTGCCACCGCGCTTTTCATTCGCCGTCAGTGACATCCAGCACCTGCTGACGTTCGCCGTCATGCTCACGGTGGCTTTGATCATCGGTCACCTGGCCATCGGCATGCGGCAACGTGCGGAGGAAGCGCATCAAGCTGCCCGACGCGCGCAGGCGCTGCACGCCTTGGCACACCAGCTGGCCGGCGCCCTGACGGCCGACCAGGTTCTGCATCACCTGCAGGGCTTCGTGCAAGACCAGCTCGGCGCCAACCTGCACCTCTGGCAGCCTGGTCTGGACAACGGCCTGGTCCTCCTGCAAGGCAAGGGCACGGTCGCCCCTGCGCCCACGCCCAGCCTGATCCTGCTGGCCCGGTCCATGGCCCAGGACAGCGCGCACCCCCACGCTCACCACGTCCAGGACGACCGGGG
>JAVLFO010000244.1:0-6914 GCA_046052805.1 Aquabacterium sp.
AAGATCGTCGGCAGCGTCAGATGTGTATAAGAGACAGCCAGAGGAATGCCAAGCCAGCCCCACTCATGGCCGCGCAAAACACCATCAACTCACCGGCCCCAGGGATGTGCGGCAGCAACAAGTACTTGGCAAAGATGGCGTTACCCGTGACGTAGCAGAAGATGCCCATCACCGCGCTGACCATCACCACGGGCATGATCGCCAGCCCGTCAAGCCCGTCGGTCAGGTTAACCTCATTGCTGGTGCCCACGATCACGAGGTAGCTCAAGGCAATGAAGCCCCACACACCCAATGGGTAGCTGACCGTCTTGAAGAAAGGCACGATCAAGTCGGCTTTCGGTGGCAGGTCGTTGGAGAAGCCCGAGGCCACCCAGCGCGCAAACAACTCAATCACGCGCAGCGCATTGACCTCAGACACATTGAAAGCCAGGTAAATGGCGGCGATCAGGCCAATGATCGATTGCCAGAAGTACTTCTCGCGCGAGGGCATGCCCTCTGGGTCTTTCAAGACCACCTTGCGCCAGTCGTCGGCCCAGCCAATGGCACCAAAGCCCAGCGTCACGATCATGACGATCCAGACGAAGCGGTTGGCCCAGTCGAACCACAGCATGGTCGACAAACCCAGCGACAGCAGGATCAGTGCACCACCCATCGTGGGCGTGCCGCGCTTGGCCAGGTGGGTCTGCATGCCGTATTCGCGGATGGGCTGACCGATCTTGAGTTCGGTGAGCTTGCGGATCACGACGGGGCCCAGCCACAGGCCGATCAACAGCGCCGTCATGGCCGCCATCACCGACCGAAAGGTCAGGTACTGGAAGACGCGCAGGAAGCCCCATTCGGGGTGCAGGCTTTGAAGCCACAGGGCCAGACTAAGCAGCATGGGCGCCTCCAGTCAGGGTGGCGACAACTTGTTCCATCTTCATGAAGCGAGAACCTTTGACCAGCACCGAAGCCGCCTGCGGCGCATCGGCCGGCGTAGGCAGGGCCGCGACGATGTCTGCGGCGCTGGGGAAATGACGGGCAGACGCGCCATAGGCTTGGGCAGCATCGACGCACAAGCTGCCAGCGGTCCAGACATGTTCAATGCCGCGCTCACGGGCATAGGCGCCGACTTCGGCATGGAAGGCTGGGCCTTGTGAGCCCACTTCGCCCATGTCGCCCAGCACCAGCCAGCGAGGGCCGGGCAGGCCGGCCAGCATGTCGATGGCCGCGCGCACGGAGTCAGGGTTGGCGTTGTAGCTGTCGTCTACCAAGGTGACCGAACGACCGCCCACTTGAACGCAGCGCAACTGAGAGCGCCCCTTGACCGGCTCAAAAGCCTGCAGGCCTTGGGCGATCACGGCCAGAGGCACACCGGCACCCAAAGCCGCAGCGGTGGCGGCCAGAGCGTTGCGCACGTTGTGCTCGCCAGCCATGTGCAGGCTGAAGGTGGCCTCACCTTGCGGCGTGCGCACGTCCACCACCCAATGCGGCGTGGGCTCGGCCACCCAGCGCGAGGTGCCGGTCACGGCGGCGCTGCCTTGTGTGGCGAAGTCGACCTTGGGGTAGCCATTGGCCAGCTCGCGCCAGATGGGAGCGTACGTATCGTCGGCCGGGAAGACCGCCGCGCCCGTGCGCGACAGGGTCTGCAGCACAGCGCCGTTCTCTCGGGCCACGGCCTCGACCGTGTGCATGAATTCTTGGTGCTCGCGCTGGGCGTTGTTGACCAGCCCCACGGTGGGTGCAGCGATGGCGGCCAGCTGGGCGATCTCGCCAGGGTGGTTCATGCCCAACTCGACCACCGCGCAACGGTGCTGGCCTTCGCGCAAACGCAGCAGCGTCAGGGGCACGCCGATCTCGTTGTTGAAGTTGCCCTGCGTGGCCAGCGAGGCCTCTGGCGCGCCTTGCGAGGCCACCCAGGCGCGCAAGATGGACGCGATCATTTGCGTGACCGTGGTCTTGCCATTGCTGCCAGTCACGCCGATCAGCGGGATGTCAAAGCGCGCGCGCCAGCCAGCGGCCAGCCAACCCAAGGCCGCGCGGGTGTCGGGCACGATCAGGCCAGGCAAGCCGCAGGTGTCAGCACCTTGCTGCACCAACACGGCCACCGCGCCAGCCTGTGCGGCCTGCGGCAAGAAGTCGTGCGCGTCGAAACGCTCGCCCCGCAGCGCCACAAAGAAGTCGCCTTGCTGCAGGGTGCGCGTGTCGGTGTGCACACGGTGGATGGGGGTGGCAGGGTCACCCACCAACACAGAGCCCGGCAGCAGTTGGTGGGCCTGGCCCAAGGTCATCATCATGGGAGCGATCGGAGGGCGCGAAGGGAGAGAAGGGATGGATGCCAAGGCCGCAGCGGCTTCATCGACATCAGAGAAAACCGTTTTGACACCGGCCACGTCTTGGGTGGATTCGTGGCCCTTGCCCGCAATCAGCACCACGTCCTGGGCTTGCGCCTGCGTGATGGCATGCACGATGGCGGCGCGGCGGTCTTCGATCACGTCAACAGAGTCGCGCCCCACCACACCCGCCAAGACATTGGCCAGAATGACCGATGGCGACTCGCTGCGTGGGTTGTCGCTGGTCAAAACGACGCGGTCAGCGTGTTGCTCGGCCATGGCGCCCATCAGGGGGCGCTTGATCGGGTCGCGGTCACCGCCGCAGCCAAACACGCACCACAGCTGGCCGTCACGGGCTTGGGCCACGGGGCGCAGGGCGTCCAAGGCTTTGTGCAAGGCATCGGGCGTGTGCGCGTAGTCCACCACGGCCAGCGGCAAGGCCGCATCACCAGGCACGACCTGCATGCGACCCGGCACAGGGACCAGGCCCGAGCAGGCGCGGGCCGCGTCCTGCAATGGCACACCCAAGGCGCGCAAAGCACCCAGCACCGCCAGCAGGTTGGCCACATTGAAGCTGCCAATCACCGGCGCGTGCACGGTGGCCCGCGACACCACCTCGCTCAGATCCGCGCAGCGCTCGACCACGTCAAAGCGCAGGCCATGGGCTTCGTGGGCAATGCCTTGCGCTTGCAGACGGGCCTGGCACTGCAGGCCGTACGACCACACGCTCAGGCCACGTGCGCGCACATGGTCTTGCAAGGCATGGCCCATGGGGTCGTCGAGGTTGAGCACCGCCGCCTGCAGCCCCGGCCAGTCGAACAGGGCGCGCTTGGCTTGCCAGTAGGCGGCCATGCTGCCGTGATAGTCAAGGTGGTCTTGCGTGAAGTTGGTGAACTGGGCGACCTTGATGTGCGTGGCGTGCAGGCGCAGCTCTTCGATGCCGATGGACGAGGCTTCGATGGCGGCAGCGCGCAGGCCTTGGTCAGCAAACTGACGGAAGGTGCCGTGCAAGGTGACCGGGTCTGGCGTGGTCAAGCCGGTGGGCACAAAGGCACCGCCGCCCACTTGCCCCACACCCAGGGTGCCGATGACACCGCATCGGCGGCCCAGGGTGGTGAGCGCCTGCGCTGTCCACCAAGAGGTGGAGGTTTTGCCGTTGGTGCCGGTCACGGCCACCACGTCCAACTCGGCGCTGGGCTCGCCATAAAAGCCATGGGCGATTTCGGCGCTGCGGGCCTTGAGCCCACGAACGGCCGCCACGCGCGCATCGTTGAAGGCAAAAGCTTGGCTGCCCTCGGCTTCGACCAAGCAAGCGACCGCGCCATCGCGCAGCGCCTGCGCCGCAAAGCTGCGGCCATCGCGGGCCGCGCCTGGCCAGGCGATGAAGCAGGTGCCCTTGCCTTGCGTGGCAACTTGGCGGCTGTCCACGGTCAGGGCGCTGACGCCTTGCTGGCGCAGCCAGTCCAAGGCCTCGGCGGTGTTTTGCAGGGTCAGCAAGGTGGCGCTCATTGGAAGCTCTCCACCTCGGCAGGCACCGACGGCAAGTTGGACATGATGTTGGGGCGCACCTCGATGTCAGGCAAGACGCCCAAGCGGTTCAAGGTTTGCTGCACCACTTGGCTGAACACGGGGGCGGCCACATCGCCGCCGAAGTACACGCCGTTGCTGGGCTCGTCCACCATCACGGCCACCACGATGCGTGGCTTACTGATGGGCGCAATGCCCACAAACCACGCGCGGTACTTGTTGCCCGCGTAGCTCTTGCCTTCTTGCTTGTGGGCCGTGCCCGTTTTGCCGCCCACGCTGTAGCCCAAGGTCTGGGCCTTGGGCGCGGTGCCGCCGGCCTCGGTCACCAGCTGCAGCATCTTGCGCACGGCGCGTGCCGTTTCGGGCGAGATCACGCGCGTGCCGCGCAGCTGTGAGACTTCGCCGGTGTTGGGCGCAGTGGGCTCTTCATCAAACGACGAAGCCGCCCCCGGACGGAAGGCGGTCTTGTAGGCCAGCACAGGGCGGTCATCGCCTTGGGCGGTCTTGCGCAGCGGCGGGTCTTCGCCCTGCCCTTCGCGCTTGATCATGGTCACCGGGATCAGCTCGCCATCGCTGGCAAAGATCGTGTACGCATGGGCCAGTTGAAAGAGACTGGCTGACAAGCCGTAGCCATAACTCATGGTGACCTGCTCGATGCGCCGCCACGACTTGTAGGGGCGCAAACGACCGGTCACCACACCAGGGAAGCCCAGCTGGGGCTTTTGGCCCAGGCCCACGGCCGTGAACATGTCCCACATCTCGCGAGGCTGCATCTGCAGCGCCAGCTTGGCCGTGCCCACGTTGCTGGACTTTTGGATGATCTGCTCGACGGTCAGATCGCCGTGCGGGTGCGAGTCGCTGATGGTGGCACCGTCAATGGTCAAGCGGCCCGGCGCGGTCGAGACAATGGTGTCGGGCTTGACGCGCTTGGTTTCGAGCGCGATCGACACGATCAGCGGCTTCATGGTCGAGCCAGGCTCGAAGGTGTCGGTCAGGGCGCGGTTGCGCAGTTGTGCGCCGGTCAGGTTGCGGCGGTCGTCGGGCGTGTAGCTAGGCACGTTGGCCAGCGCCAGCACCTCGCCCGTGGTGGCATCGAGCACCACCACGCTGCCCGCCTTGGCTTTGTGTTGGATCACGGCGTCGCGGATGCGCTGGTAAGCGTAGAACTGGACCTTGGCGTCAATCGACAGGCGAATGGCTTGGCCATCGGCCGCAGGCACCACGTCGCCGACGGCCTCGACCACACGGCCCAGGCGGTCTTTGATGACATGGCGGGCGCCATCGCGGCCTGCCAGTTGCTTTTGGTAGGCCAGCTCGATGCCCTCTTGGCCTTCGTCTTCGATGTTGGTGAAGCCCACGATGTGCGCGGCCGACTCACCTTCGGGGTACTGGCGCTTGAACTCGCGCAACTCGTACACGCCTTTGACCTTGAGGGCGCTGACCTGCTGCGCCACGCCATCGTCGACCTTGCGGCGCAACCACACGAAGTTGGGGTTCGAGGCCAGGCGTTTTTTCAAGTCGGCCACGGGCATGGCCAAGAGCTTGGCCAGCGTGCGCAGGTCGGTGTCCGACGCATCCATGTCTTTGGGGATGGCCCACAGCGAGGGCACAGGCACGCTGGAGGCCAGCAACTCGCCATTGCGGTCCATGATGCGGCCACGGTTGGCAGGCAGCTCGATGCGACGCTCGTAACGGCTGGCACCCTTCTCAAGGTAGAAGTCGCTGTGCAGGATCTGGATCCAGGCCGCGCGCCCCAAGAGCACCGCAAAACCCAAGCCAATGCCACCGATCAGGAACTTGACGCGCCAAGGCGGCGTGCGCGAGGCCAACAAAGGGCTGGTGGCGTAACGCACCGTGGGCATGCCACCCGCACCTTGGCGGCGCGGCTTGCCACGCAGGCGACGCATGAAGTCCCCCACGCGGCTCATGGCTTGACCTCGGCGGCGCGGGGTGCGCTGGCAGGTGCCGCGCCAGCCGACGCGTTCACGTAGTGCGTGACCGTGGGGCTGTTGTTGAACATGTGCAGCTTGTCGCGCGCCAACTTTTCGACGCGCAAGGGCGTGGCTTGGGCGCGTTTGTCGAGCTGGAGCCGCTCGAAATCAAGCTGCAACTCGTGCGATTGGGTCTGGGCCTTGTCCAACTCAACAAACAGGTGGCGCGACTCGTGGCTGGTGCGGATCAGCCAGATGCAGCTGAGCACCAGCACGATGGCCAGCAAGATGTTGAAGCGAACAATCACCAACGCCCCCCTTTGCCGGAGGGCTTGGCCGACGATTTGCCGGCCAGCTTGGCGCCTGGCTTGGGCGATGGGGCCTTGCGTGCCGGCGCCTTCTTGGTGCGGCGGCGATCGGGCTCGGTGCCGGCCAACTCAGACGTCCAGGGCACATCGGTGCGCTCGGCCACCCGCAACACAGCAGAGCGCGAGCGCGGGTTGCCGGAGACCTCAGCCTCAGAGGGCTTGATGCGCGCCACCGCGTGGAGCATCAGCGCCTTCGGCTCGGCGAAGGGCACGCGGCGGTCGACTTCCTCGCGACTGTGCTTGGCGATGAAGGTTTTGACGATGCGGTCTTCGAGCGAGTGAAAGCTGATCACAGCCAAGCGGCCACCGGGCGCCAGCATGCGCAAGGCCGCGTCCAGCGCGTCTTCGAGCTCACCCAACTCCCGGTTGACCTGGATGCGCAAGGCCTGGAAGGTGCGCGTGGCCGGGTCTTGCCCTGCCTCACGGGTTTTGACCGTGCGCGCCACCACCGCCGACAACTCGCCGGTGGTGCGCACGCTCTTGCCCTCGTCGCGCAAAGCCACCAGTGCCTTGGCGATGGGCCAAGCGAAACGCTCTTCGCCGTAGGTGCGGATGACTTCGGTGATGTCGTCGACCGAAGCGCGTGCGATGAAATCGGCCGCGCTTTCGCCTTGCGTGGTGTCCATGCGCATGTCGAGTGGCGCATCAAAGCGGAAGCTGAAGCCGCGCCCGGGGGTGTCGATTTGGGGGGACGACACCCCGATGTCCATCAAGATGCCTTGCACTGGGCCCCAGCCCAGACCCGCCACCACATCGGCCCACGACGAGAACGCGGC
>JAVLFO010000245.1:0-1577 GCA_046052805.1 Aquabacterium sp.
CGGCAGCGTCAGATGTGTATAAGAGACAGCTCGCTCAACGACCTCGAAAACGTCGCCACCATGGGCTTTCGCGGCGAGGCGCTGGCCGCCATCGCGTCGGTGTCGGAGGCCGCCATCGCCAGCCGCACGGCCGAAGACGCCCACGCCCACCGCCTGGACGCGCGCTCGGGCGAGCTGACTCCGGCCGCGCGCAGCATCGGCACCAGCGTCGAGCTGCGCGAGCAGTTCTTCAGCACCCCGGCACGCCGCAAATTCCTCAAGACGGACGCCACCGAGCTGGCGCACTGCCTGGAATCGGTGCGCCGCCATGCCCTGGCGCGGCCCGATGTGGGCTTCAGCGTCTGGCACGAAGGCAAGCTCGTCGAGCAGTTGCGCCCCGGCAGCCTGCAGCAGCGCATGCAGGACGTGCTGGGCGAGGCCTTCACCGACACCAGCCGCGAGGTGGACCTGCAGATCGGCCCGATGCGGGTGCACGGCCGCACCGGCCTGCCCGATGCGGCCCGTTCGCGCTCGGACTGGCAGTACTGCTACGTCAACGGCCGCTATGTGCGCGACAAGCTCATCTCGCACGGCATCCGTTCGGCCTACGAAGACGTGCTGCACGGCAGCCGCCAACCCACCTACGTGCTGTTCATCGAAATCGCGCCCGAGCGCGTCGACGTGAACGTGCACCCGACCAAGATCGAGGTGCGCTTCCGCGACTCCCGCGAGGTGCACCAGGCGGTGCGCAAGGCGGTGGAGTCGGCGCTGGCGCTGTCGCGGGCGGGGACATCCGCAGCTGCGACACTGAACTTGAGCGGCGGCGTGCCCACCAGCGCACAGTCCCACAGCGCCCAGCCTCACCATGCAGCTGACACAGCCAACGCCGTGCATGGCTCCGGCAGTTCGCTGCAGTCCGATGGCTCCTACGCGCCGCTGACGGGTGCCCATCCTGAGGGCGGGTTCGCCCAGGTGCCCCTGAACAACGCGTCGCAAGCCGCCCTGCCCTGGCGTGCCGCCGATGCCGCCAGCGAGCGCCGCTGGGCCGGCTGGCCGAGCGCGGGCCTGCCGGCGGATGCGGCCACGGCCCGCAGCAGCGCGGTCGATGCCTTCGCCGACCTGCGCCTGCCTCAGGTGCGCAGGGCGACGGACGACGACGGCGGCGCAGCGCCATCGACATGGCCCAGCATCGCCACAGCCGCCACGGCATCTGACAGCAACGCCCACGCCACAGACGCAAACGGCCACGAATGGCCGCTGGGCCGCGCCATCGCACAGGTGGGCGGCATCTATGTGCTGGCCGAAAACGCCCAGGGCCTGGTCATCGTCGACATGCACGCCGCGCACGAACGCGTCGTTTATGAGCGCCTGAAGGCCCAGCTCGATGCGGCACCGCTGCACAGCCAGCCCCTGCTGATCCCGCTGACCTTTGCCGCCACGCCGCAGGAATGCGCCACGGCCGAATCCCACCACGCGGCGCTGCTGCAGCTGGGCGTGGACGTGGACCTGATCGGCCCGGGCAAGCTGGCGGTGCGCGCCGTGCCTGCGGCGCTGCAACAGGCCGACGGCGTGGCACTGGCGCGCTCGGTGCTGGCCGA
>JAVLFO010000246.1:0-1904 GCA_046052805.1 Aquabacterium sp.
CGTGGTGCATGGGGCCGCCCTTAGTGCGCGGGAAGCCGTAGCCATGCACCAGCGTCACGTCCACATCCAATGGGCGCAGCGCGATGCCTTCGGCCACGACCTTGGCGCCTTCGTTGACTATGGCGGCGAGGTAGCGGCGCTCGATCTCGTCGACGCTGAACGTGCGTGGCGTGATGCCGGCGCGTTGGCGCTCGGCCTCCACGATGGCCAGCACCTCGGGGTCGGGCGTGCCCTTGCGGCTGCCGGCTTCATAGCGGTACCAGCCACGGCCTGTTTTTTGGCCAAACCAGCCGCGCTCGCACAAGCGATCGGCGATCTGAACATAGCGGGCACGTGGGTCGCGCGTGGCGGCGCGGCGCTTGCGTGTGGCCCAGCCAATGTCGCCGCCGGCCAGGTCGCTCACCTCATAAGGGCCCATGGGGTAGCCAAAGGCACGGGCCATGGCGTCGATCTCGTAAGGGGAGGCGCCGTCTGCCACCAAGTGATCAGCGGCGGTGCGGTACACGGCCAAGATGCGGTTGCCAATGAAGCCATCGCACACACCCGCACGCACCGGTACCTTGCGCAGCCTTTCGGCCAACGCGAAGCCGGTGGCCACCACGTCGGCGCTCACCTGCGCAGGCACCACGATCTCCAGCAGCTTCATGATGTTGGCCGGCGAGAAGAAGTGCAGGCCGATCACGTCTTGCGGGCGCGAGATGCTGGCTGCGATCTCGTTCACGTCCAGGTACGACGTGTTCGTGGCCAGCACGGCGCCGCGCTGGCAATGCCGATCCAGCTGCGCGAAGACCGCGTGCTTGACGGCCATGTCTTCGAACACGGCTTCGATCACCATGTCGGCCTGGCTCAGCAGGGCGTAGTCGGTGCCACCTTGCAGGCGCGACAGGGTGGCGGCTTGTTCGGCCTCGTTCAGCCGGCCTTTGGCGCGCAGCCGGTCGTAGACCTGGGTGATGCGGCCCATGCCTTGCGCCACGGCCGCGTCGTCGCGCTCGATCAGGGTCACGTCCAGGCCGCCATCCAGCAGGGCCACGGCGATGCCCGCGCCCATGGTGCCGCCGCCGATCACGCCCACGCGCTGAACGGGGCGGGCGGTGGCCGATGCGGTTTCAGGCAGCTGGCGAACGGCGGCCTCGGCGCGCTGCAGGTGCGCGGGGCCGTCGGTGTGCAGGGCGGGCTGTGGGGTGCTGGGGGTCATCGCTGGGCGCGTGGAGGGCAGGACGGTCCTTGATTGTTGGGAAACCCAGTCAACTTGACAATCCATGTTTGCATTGACAGACTGTCAAGCGAATTTTGACAATCAGGCCGAACAAAGCCACACTGGACGCGACATGGACCTGGCATCCCTGAGCCTGCTGGTCGAGATCCTGGACGCAGGCAACCTCAGCGAGGCGGCCCGTCGGCTCAAGATGAGCCGGGCCAACGTCAGCTACCACCTCAAGCAGTTTGAACAATCGGTGGGCTTGCAACTGGTGCGGCGCACGACTCGCCGCATCGAGCCCACCGAAGTCGGCCTGCAGTTGTACGAGCACGGCCGCACCATCCGCAACGAGCTGGCCGCCGCGCGTGAGTCGGTGGCCACGCTGGGGCAAAGTCTGCAAGGGCGCGTGCGCTTGAGCGTGCCCAGTGGCTATGGGCAACTGGTGATGTCACCCTGGCTGATGGACTTCAAGCGTGCGTATCCGGGCGTCAACCTCGATGTGGCTTTTGAAAACCGCGTGATCGACTTGATGCGCGACGAGGTCGACATCGCTGTGCGCGTGATGTCGGCCCCGCCCGACAACCTGGTCGCCCGCGACATGGGGCCGGTGCGTTACGTGGCCTGCGCAGCCCGCGCTTTTGTGGCCCACACCCCATTGCCCACCGAGCTGGACGCCTTGCGCACCGCGCCGCTGATCACCTCGTCG
>JAVLFO010000247.1:0-2146 GCA_046052805.1 Aquabacterium sp.
GTGGTTTGCTTCCAGTAACGCGCAAAGGCGGCGTTGTAGTCCTTGTAGAACTCGCGCGTCACGTCGTAGCTCACGTTCAGCAAGGCAGTGTCGGCGTGTGCCGGGGTGACAGCGACGAGCGCAGTCAGGGCCAAAGCAACGACGCGGGCGCTGGATGTCTTCAATGAAAAACGCATGACGGAAGCCTTTCTAGATGCAAGTGGCGAATGTTACGAACGGATGAGCCGAGGAAGAAGTGCGGTTTCCGCATCTTCTTATGCGCTAAGCAATGAAGCAACAACGCCCTCGGTTGAACACCTGACAAAGGCCCAAATCACTTTTGCTCATGCGGTTTTCACCATATGCGCAAAGCGTCGATAGGTCCTAGGAACGGTCGCTTGTGAGCCCGTGACGTGATCGATATCTTTTGGGGATTCGCTACCCCATTAAATCCAGCACATGAAGATCATCGGCCTGTCCGGCAGTCCCACCCCAATCTCGCGCTCCAACTGGCTCTTGCAACGCTTCCTACAAACCATCAGCGGCAACCATGGCACCAGCCGGGCGATTGCGGTGCCCGACACCGTGCGCATCCGAGATCTGCCGCCTCAAGCGCTGCTGCATGCTGATTTCAACGACGCCCAACTCAAGGCTGCGATGCTCAAAGTCGCCCAGGCAGACTTGGTGATCGTCGCCACGCCCATTTACAAAGCGGCTTACAGCGGTTTGCTCAAAGTCTTTCTGGACATGCTGCCGCAAGACGGCTTGCAAGGCAAAGCCGTCGTGGCACTGGCCACAGGCGGCAGCCCTGCACACCTCTTGGCGATGGACTATGCGCTCAAGCCCGTGCTGTCGGCCTTGGGTACACGCGATGTCTTGGATGCCGTGTACGCCACCGACACGCAGTTGCCCAAGCACGAAGCTCAAGGCTACGCCAGCACACCTGAAATCGACTCCCGCCTGGCCCGCGCCGCCGATCTGGTGCAGCGTCGCATTCAAACGCGGACGCAAGCGCATCTCGCACAGCCTGAGGCCGCCACCAACGTGGCGCTCACATCCATTCGCATCAGCGCATAAAGCGCAGCACGACGTCAAGCCGCCCCCCCCTGAGGAAGAACAACATGCACCCGACACACCGCCGCCAATTTGCCCGCACCCTGGGCCGCATCGCCGTCTCCAGCGCCGTGGCCGTGGGCTCTTTGCTCACTGCCACGCAAGCCCTGGCTGAAAACAGCCTGCTGCGCATTGGCTATCAAAAGTACGGCACGCTGACCGTGCTCAAAGGCACAGGCAACCTGGAGAAGCGCCTGGCCTTGCTGGGCATCGACGTCAAGTGGGTTGAGTTCCCGGCCGGCCCTCAATTGCTCGAAGGTCTCAACGTCGGGTCGATTGACTTTGGCACCGTGGGCGAAGCCCCACCCATCTTTGCGCAGGCCGCTGGCGCCAACCTGGTCTACGTGGCCAACCAACCTCCGTCGCCCATCTCTGAAGCCATCGTCGTGCCCAAGGGCTCGAACCTGAAGTCGCTGGCCGACCTCAAAGGCAAAAAGATCGTTTTGAACAAGGGCTCGAACGTCCATTACCTGCTGGTCAAGGCACTGGAAAAGGCGGGCATCAAGTACAGCGACGTGCAGACCGTGTTCTTGCCGCCGGCCGATGCCCGCGCGGCCTTTGAGCGAGGCGCTGTGGACGCCTGGGCCATCTGGGACCCCTTCTTGGCTGCGGCCGAACGCCAGATCGGCGCGCGCGTGTTGGCCGATGGCAAAGGTCTGGTGTCCAACCACCAGTTCTACCTGGCTTCGCGCCCCTACGCTGACAAGAACCCTGGCGCGATCAAGGCCATCGTGTCTGAGCTGCAAAAGCTCGACACCTGGGCCGTGACCGACATCAAGGGCGTGGCCAAGGTGCTGTCACCCCAGATTGGCCTGGACTTGGACATCTCTGAGCTGGCTGCACGTCGCTTCAGCTACGGCATCCAGCCCATCACCACGGCCGTGGCCGTTGAGCAGCAAAAGATCGCTGATGTGTTCTACGACCTCAAGCTGATCCCCAAGGCCATCCGCATTGCCGATGCGCTGCCGGTGGGCGTCGCCGCCAAGTAAGCCAAGTCAGCGCACACACGGAGGATCACCATGTCTGACTTCTTGACGACCCCTCAACGGAGGCA
>JAVLFO010000248.1:0-5788 GCA_046052805.1 Aquabacterium sp.
CCTGGCCCATCTCGACTCGCATCTGGGCACACCAACAGGAGAAGACCATGAGCAGCATCCAGTTCACCGATGTGCAGTTGACCAATTTGTACCTGTTGCAGGCCATCAGGCTGGGCATTGCGCAAGATCGGGTATCGACATGCTGCAAGTTCGGGTTGGATGCCGCACAAGCAGATTTCCTTGGTGCCATGAGCCAGGAACAGTTGTGGGCATTCGTCGCTCAAATCGGCCAAAGCACCCTCTTCCCTCCACGCCAGGATTTGCTTGCCTTGCTCAAGGCACCCGCGCCGCTTCAGGCATCGCTGGCCGCTGTTCATGCGCCAAGGCCACGGCAACTCGCGTCCATGGTGCCCGCAAGCACGTCGTGATCGGAGGGGGCCATGATGTCAACACGTGCTGACCGCCATTTGTGCGCCATACGCCTGGCGCAAGACTGTGCCCAACTGGGCGCCCGGGTGCGCACCATCCATCACCTCACAGGGCTCAACCCTCGGGATGTGCAGAGGTTGTTCTTCAACGACCCACAAGCCATACCACGCGGACGTCCACCCAACTCACTGGAGTGGTATCACGGCGCCAACCTCATTGCGCGGGCAGAATCCTCGATCTTCATGTCGATGTACCGCCGCCTGCGCAACACTGGCTTCGGCGCCGCAGAGACGCTGGTCAGCGCCTATCGTGGATACCAAGCCGTCTGCCAGTGTCCGCACCGCATCAGTTTTGACCGAGCGTTTGATCTGGCATCGCACACCGACGGAATCTGGCTGGCCAGCACGCCTGTGTTCGATGTCATCGCGTGCCCGACCTGCGGCAGCGATGTGCTGATGGCCATCGGCACCCTGGTCCACTCCGGCGACAACTGTCCGTTCTGCAAACTGGTACAGCGCTACAGTTGCGACCCTCGGCTCCAGGCCTCATTTCCGAATCAGGCGAGCCCGGCCGCACCTGCGAGAGTCTTCTAAGACTATGGACGGGGATCAACCCACCTTCAGCTGTTCCAGTGTCTTGCCAGCAGCCAATGCCGCCTTGATCCACTTGGGCTGAAGCCCTCGCCCACTCCAGGTCTCACCCGTTTCAGCGTTGTGGTACTTGGGAGCCACTTTGCTCCCCGCAGCCGCACTGGAGCGAGTAGCCGCTGCGGCTTTCAATCCCAAATCGGCCACTGTCAAGCCATTGACAGCAAGCATTTGCTTGATGTGTGCGATCACCCCTGCGCGCTCAGCCTTGCGGGCATCCTGCAATTGCCTGTCCAACTCCGAGGCCTGCTTGTCAAGGGCCGCTTTCTGGGCCAAGAGTTCTTGGTAGGTGCTCATGATTTCGTATGTCTGGCTGTGCCAAGTCTGGATCTCAACATCCTACATTGCATGTTCCATGGCTTCGTGACCAACGTGCCTGCATCTTCATCGGTGCGTGCAGAGTCAGACGATCAACACTCACTGGGATCAAGCCATGCCAACCTGCGACGTGGCGGCCAACTTAAGCCCCGTTGAATCGCGCAAGTGCCTTCCGTTTGGAGCAAGATAGGGCTCTCAATCCCCGATACTTACAATTGAGATGATTTATCTCTGGGAGTTCAGTGATGGCAAAGCGATTGGTCTTGTTTAACCACAAGGGTGGCGTCAGCAAAACTACGACCGTCTACAACCTTGGCTGGATGCTTGCCGAGCAAGGGCATCGGGTCCTGCTGGTCGATGCCGACCCGCAATGCAATCTCACCAGCTTGATACTTGGTGATGACTTCGACGCGTACTACTTGGACGACGCTACTCGACTTCAGAACATCAGGGACGGCGTCGCGCCAGCCTTCACGGGGAAGCCCACGCCCATCCAACCCGTAACCTGCAGATCTCCGGCGCGCCAGCCCCGGGTGCACCTGCTGGCCGGCCATGCGACGCTTTCCGAATACGACGCGTCACTGACATTCGCACAGACGTCGAATGCTCTGGCTACGCTCCAAAACCTACCCGGCGCCTTTCATGAGTTGATCCGCCAGGTCGAGGAAGCCAACCTGATCGACTACACGATCATTGACCTCAACCCTGGCCTGAGTGCAATCAACCAGAACCTTTTTCTCAACTCTGACTTCTTTCTGATACCAACCAACCCCGACCCATTTTCCATCATGGCGTTGCAGACGCTGGAATCCATCTTCCCAAGATGGGCCAACTGGAAGATTGGCAACGAAGCGGCATTCCAAGAATCGGCCTATCCGCTGCGTCAGGGCCTACCCAAGTTCGCAGGCACCGTAATCCAGCGCTTCAACGTGCGAAAGGGACGTGCGGCTGCGCCGTATCGTGACAACATCGCCGAGATCAAGACAGTTACCCAGAACCGCTTGTATCCCGCACTTAGGAATGCTGGACTCACGCTGCCCGACATCGAGTATCCAGAAGCCCTACGCAACGACGGGTTCTGTCTGGAGGAGATCCCCGACTTTGGGGCCTTGCTACCGCGCTCCCACGAGTCTGGCGTACCGGTGTTCGCGCTACGCGATAACGAGCTGGGTGCCACCGGAATCGTCCTAGCCAACACGATCGACAAGCGCAACCAAATCCGTGATCAGTACACCACCGTCGCAGAGACGCTGCAGGATCTCACGGGCTAAAAGACCATGCTTAACGCCAAGGGGGTTTTTCACAGAAATATCAGTCAGGCCAATGAGCTTGGAGGCCTCTACGACTATTTGAGCACCTCGGTTGCCATTCCCGAACAATTCGAAGACTTGCTGCGCTCGCAAGTGGTCAATGCCGTGAGCGCATTCGACAAGCTGATGCACGACTTGATTCGCATCGGCATGGTGAATATATTCGAGAATCAAAGGCCTTCGACCAGCAAATATTTGAGCGAGACCATCGCCATACAGCATCTACCTTCGCTGCTGGCCAGCGCGGTTCCGCCACCACCCGTTCGTTTCGAGGAAATCGTCCGTGAAAAACTCAGTAAATTGTCTTTTCAGGATCCGACAAAGGTCGCCGATGGCCTCAGCTACATCTGGAACGAACCCCAAAGGTGGCAACAGATCGCTCTAGGCCTCGGAATGTCCGACGATGAGGCCAAGCGCAAGTTGCGGCTGATCATCACGCGTCGCAACGCCATCGTGCATGAGGCTGATCTCGATCCGGTGACCAGCCAAAAACAGAGCATCACGCGTGCAGAGGCAACGGACATTGCCGACTTTCTTCGGGCTCTCGGCGATCGGATTTGCGACTTAGTTGTATGAGCCGTGTATTTCGAGTGCGATTCAGATAAGCACAGTGGGTGCGGGGCCTGCTACCAGCCTTGACCGAACATTGATCGCGACTAAGCGAACTCCTGCTCCATTCTGGTCGACAGTACCCGTTGAAGACATGTCGCGCCATAGGCTAGGCCATTCTCATCGAGCTTCAAGGCCAAGGCGCCGGACGGATCGAGCCCGTCGCTCGAATCCGCAATCGCCCCTCATTCTTCAAGTCTTGATGGCAAAAGCCCAAATGAACAGACTGCATTTAGAGGTGCGCGCGGCAATGCATGGTGACCAAATGGCTGGGTCATTTGCAATGGACCACCATGCTCGCACCATCTCTGCCACACAGCACCTTTGCATCGTCAGACCCCGGCTTCGAGGCTCTGCCCATTGATGATCTGCTGCCCCAACACGATGACCTGATCGCCCGCATCAAGCTCTGCCACGGGTCAGACCGCGCCGATTTCGAGCAGACCATCATGTCGCTGATCAGGCGATACGCCAGCCTGGTACACCTGCTGCCGGCCACATCCGACAACTACTTCTGCACCCCTGGCGGCCTGCTGCGCCTGGGCATGGAAGTCAGCTTCTTCAGTCTGCAAGGCACGGATGCGCACATCTTCTCCGGGCGCTCCACCATCTCGGCACGCCGCCACCTGGAACCGCGCTGGCGCCTGGCAACCTTCGTCGCCGGACTTTGCTGCGAGGCCCACCGAGTACTCAGCCACATCATCGTGACCGACGCCCCAGGCGAAGTCTGGCCTGCCTACCTGTTGCCCCTGAGTGATTGGCTGATGACACGCCAGGCAGACCGCTACTTCTTGCGCTGGCGCCCACAAGCCATTGAGACACGCAGCCTGGGCGTGTTCACACTGGCCCATGTCGTGCCACCAGCGGTCATGCACTACCTGGCGGAAGACAACACGGTCATCGTGCACCACCTCATGGCCAGCGTCAGCGGCATTTCGCAATATCGAGATCACAACGTGCTGGACGAGTTGGTTCGCCGTTCCTTGGCGTTGGTGATTGACCGCAACCTGCTGGCCAACGCCGACCGCTACGGCACGCCCCAATACGGCTCACACCTTGAACGCTACCTTGTTGACGCGCTGAGGCATCTCGCAGGATCCAACCCAGGGTGGCAGGCCAATCGCGAGAAGTCTCGCGTCTGGTTCGGCCCTGATGGCTTGTTCCTGGCCTGGCCCAGCGCTGCAGAAGACATCCAAAAGCTGCTGGACACCACGCAGTTGCCGGGCATCCCCAAAGCACCAGAGACCATCATGGAAGTGCTCCTACTGGCCAGGGTGTTCGAACCCACGCCCTCAGGAAGCCCTACCTGGCTCATACAACCACCAGGTGCCAAAGCCAGGATCGAAGCCGTCAAGCTGTCGTCAACGGCGATTCTGTTTGTAGGACACGACCCGTTTCCGCCGCTGCTGGCGGAGAGTCTCACGGGTACCCCACGCAACAACAGTCCATCGGTACCGGTCGCATCTCAGTCCCAACCGGATGGCCCATCTGGCACCCAACTCTCGCTCATCCCTGGTAACCCAGAGCCAGAGCAAACTCAACAAGCTGCGTCGAATGGCCCAGCTGCTCCAGCCGAAACGGCACTTCTGTCGACCGCTCCCCCATCTACTGTGGCATCGACCAGCAACGGCCAGACAGCCGAGCAAGCGCCAATTGATCTTCAGGCGCCGTTGCGCCTCAACCCCGTGGTGCGCGACGCATTGACCGAGGTGGTCAACACCTTGAACACAGGTGCCGGACCCGCCCAATGTTGCACTGTCGCTTTTGGGGTGTTTGTGCCTCTGCACGAGTTCGAGCGGCGTGGCATTCAGCCCTCTATGGCTCTGCGTGCACTGTCTGATGTGCATATGCTGGTTCGCGCCCAGGGCAAAGGCCCGCCCACAACCTCAAGGGATTTCAACGGCACACCAACCGTGGGCTTGACCATTGATCCGCGCTTCTTCAGCGGCGTAGACATGGCCGCCTTTGCCGTGCCCGCGGCTCAGGGAGGGTGACATGCCCATCCGCCGTTACGAGATGCCATGGCGCCACGCCTACGAGGCCTACGCAGCCCTTGCCTGGGGCATCGCGTTGATGTTCTTCACAGCGGTCGGCTCCACCGGCCAACTGCCCCGTGTTCTCGCTTTCCCCCTGTCCATCGCTTGCCTTGGCATGAGCGCCCTCAGGGTCTCTCAGGCACTGCGCATTCTCGTGTTGCGGGCGTCACTGGCTGGTCATGCCATCGAGGTGATCAGCACGCAAACCCAGGCGCGGTGGTGTCAGGATCCAACAGCCGTTTTCCTGGGCTTCGGCTTCGAGTGGCGGCCCGTGCACTCTCAGCGTCTGTATGAACTGGCCAAGATCGACTACCGCGAGTTCACGGTGTCTCCGCACCTCTTGAGTCTGCTGGGCTATGACAGCGCCCCCCAACCAGATGCCGAGATCGGCTTGCCCTACATACACGGCGTCGAGCCCCATGAGGTTGCACTGCATCGCCCCTTGCAGAACTTCGAAGGCGGCACGCTGCTGGTCGGCACCACGCAATCTGGCAAAGGG
>JAVLFO010000249.1:0-7639 GCA_046052805.1 Aquabacterium sp.
TCGACTAGTCGTCGGCAGCGTCAGATGTGTATAAGAGACAGGTTCACGCGCATCAAGGCCGCGGCTTCGCGCTTTTGGGCGGCGTCCAGGGCCACGCCTTCGCTGGCAGGTTGCGGGCAAGGACGTGCCGCCTTGTGCGAGGCAAAGCAAGTGCGCAGGGCCGTGTCCACCGACATCAACAAACGGTCCATGCCGTCGTGCTGGATGGGACGTGAGACGCAGAGCGCGCTCGAAGCAGGGAACGAAGGGTTGTTCATGCGCAAAGCCTACCGCAAAGGGCCCCAAACCGGTCAGCGCTGCATCAAACCCCGGCTCTTGGCAATGGACATCAAGATGCCCAAACCCAGGCCGAGTGAGACCATGGCCGTGCCGCCATAGCTGATGAAGGGCAAAGGAACGCCCACCACGGGCAAGATGCCACTGACCATGCCCATGTTGACAAAGGCATAGGTGAAAAAGCTCAGCGAGATGGCGCCAGCCAACAGCCGCGAGAACAGCGTGGGCGCTTGCGAAGCGATGTACAGCCCTCGGAAGATCAGCAAGGTGAAACCCACCACCAGGGTGAGGCAGCCGATCAGGCCAAACTCTTCTGAGTAGGCAGCAAACACGAAGTCGGTGGTGCGCTCGGGAATGAACTCCAGGTGCGTTTGCGTGCCCTGCATATAGCCCTTGCCGGTGATGCCCCCCGAGCCAATGGCGATCATCCCTTGGATGATGTGAAAGCCTTTGCCCAAGGGGTCGGTGGTCGGGTCCAACAGGGTGCAAACGCGGTTCTTTTGGTAGTCGTGCAGGCCGGGCCAGCTCACGCCAGGCTGGCAAATAGCCGACTCGTAAGACACGATCGCGGTGATGCCCAGGGCCGCCGCCACCACCACCGGCAAGATCAGACGCCAGCTCAAGCCGGCAAAGAAGATGACGTACAGGCCCGACGACATCACCAGCATCGCGGTGCCCAGGTCGGGCTGCTTGAGGATCAAGGCCACAGGCACCAACAGCAAGCCTGCTGCCGCCGCAAAGTCCAAGCCGCGCAACTGCCCCTCGCGCCGCTGGAACCACCAGGCCAGCAGCAGCGGCATCGCGATCTTGAGGACTTCAGAGGGCTGGATCACCATGCCGATGTTGAGCCAGCGCGTGGCGCCTTTCTTGGTGATGCCCACGTGCGGGATCGCCACCAAGATCAGCAGCAGCACGCCCACCACATACAAGGGCACGGCCAGCGCCATGAGCTTTTGCGGCGGCACTTGCGCGACCGTGAACAGCACCAGCGCGGCCAGCAGCACATTGCGCGACTGGTCGACGAAGCGGCTGCCGTTGTCATACCCAGCCGAATACATGGTGACCAGGCCAATGGTGCACATGGCCACCACCACCAGGATCAAGGGCAGGTCAAAGCCCAGGAACACCGGCTTGATGCGCTGCCACCAAGAAGGCTTGTCAAAAGCGACGCTCATGGCTGCTCCCGCGAGGCGGATGGAAGGGACGAGGCCGGCGCAGGCGCAAAGGGCGCAAGAGGCGCTGTAGGGCCGGGCTGTGGGGGTGCCGGCGCACGCGGCGTAGGCACAGGCGAAGACGTGGCTTGCGAGGCGGCCGTGCCGCTCGCTGCTGCGCTGGCGCTCGCACTGGCGCTGGATGCGGCTTCGGCTGCCGAAGCCGCGCTGGCCGCACTGGCTGCTGTGGCCAGCCCACGGGCGTCCATCACCAGAGGCACGTCGCCACCGAAGGCATCCAGCCCCCGTGGCAGCGGCATGCTGGAGGCTTTGCGAGGCACGCCGATGGGGCTGGCCGCCTTGCCCACCTGCACCGCAGCGATGTCGTCCTCGCTGGGGTAGACGTCGGCCAGCAGGTAATCGAGCACCCGGCGCGCAATGGGCGCAGCGGCCTCAGCTCCGAAGCCGGCGTTCTCAACGATCACGGCCAGCGCCACGCGGGGCGATTGCACCGGTGCAAAGGCTTCATACAGCGAATGGTCACGCTTGAACTCGTCAACCTTCGAGGCCACGTACTTTTCGTTCTGACGCAAACCCACGGCCTGTGCGGTGCCGGTCTTGCCACCGCTTTGGTAAGGTGCGCCCATGAACACGCGGGTCGAGGTGCCCTCTTGTGTCACGCCAAACATCGCATCGCGGATGAAGGCCGTGTGCTCGGGCTTGTAAGCCAACGGGGTGATGGCCTTGCTGGAGCTCAAGCGACGCTCGCGGGTCACCACGTCTTCGATTTCGCGCACCACGCGTGGCTCAAAGCGCTTGCCGTCGGAGGCCAGTGTGGCCATGGCGGTGGCGATCTGCAGCATCGTGAAATTGTTGTAGCCCTGGCCAATGCCCAGCGAGATGGTCTCGCCGGCGTACCACTTCTTCATCTCGGCGCGCTTGTAGGCGTTGCGCTTCCATTCGGTCGAGGGCAGGATGCCCGTGACCTCGCCCTTGAGGTCGATGCCCGTCAAGCGACCAAAGCCCAGGGGCGCCATCTGCTCGTGGATCAGGTCAACGCCCAGCTCATTGGCCAGCGAATAAAAGTACACGTTGCTCGACTTGACGATGGCACGGCGCATGTCCATCGCCCCGCCCTGCTCGTTCTCCGGACTGCGGAACTTGTGTCCACCGAACATGAACACCCCGTTGTCCATGATCACGGCATTCTGGCTGCGCTTGCCCGCATTGAGCGAGGCCAGCGCCATGAAGGGCTTGTAGGTGGACCCGGGCGGGTACGTGCCTCGCAGGGCGCGGTTGAGCAGCGGCTTGTCGGGCGACTCGTTCAAGTCTTTCCAGTTTTCGCTATCAATGCCGTCCACAAAAAGGTTGGGGTCGAACGTGGGCTTGGAGACAAAGGCCAGCACCTCGCCATTGCGCGGGTCGATGGCAACCAGTGCACCCCGGCGGTCGCCGTACAAGCGCTCGATCAAGGCCTGCAGCTTGATGTCGATCGAGAGGTGCACCGTGTTGCCCGGCGTGGCCGAGGTCGAGCGCAAACGGCGCACCGCACGGCCGCCTGCGCTGGTCTCAACCTCTTCGACACCGGTGGTGCCGTGCAGCTCGCGCTCGTAGCTTTGCTCGATGCCCAGCTTGCCGATGTACTCGGTGCCACGGTAATTGGCCTGGTCCTCGTCGGGCCAGTCTTCCATGGCCTCGGCTTCTTTTTGGTTGATGCGACCGATGTAGCCCAGCACGTGGCTGGCCAGCTCGCCATAGGGGTAATGGCGGAACAGGCGCGCCTGGATGTCGACGCCAGGGAAACGGTAGCGCTGCGCGGTGAAGCGGGCGACTTCGCGGTCGGTCAAACGCGTGCGGATGGGGATGGACTCGAAGCTCTTGGACTCTTCGCGCAGGCGCTTGAAGCGGCGGCGGTCACGCAGTTCGATGTTGACGATCTTGGCCAGGGCGTCGATGGTCTCTTCAACGTCGTCTACTTTGGAGGGCGTGATCTCCAGGGTGTAGGCCGAGTAGTTGTTGGCCAAGACCACGCCGTTGCGGTCAACAATCAGGCCACGGTTGGGCACGATGGGCACCACCGCAATGCGGTTGTTCTCGGCCTGCGTCGCCAGGTCGTCGTGACGCACGATCTGCAGCACATGCAACCGGAACACCAGCAAGCCAAAGCAGAACAGCACGAAGCCCGCCGCCGCCCACAGCCGGGCACGAAAGCGGCTGAGCTCGGCTTCGAGGTTCTTGAGTTCGGTCATGCGGGGCGCGCGCGGCTCTGGGCGCTCACAAAGGGCGGTTCTTGTCGCGGTCAGGCGGACGGCGCTGGGGCGCCAGCAGCACAAACGAAACCACAGGCCACAACAGCGCTTCCAGGAAAGGCGCCACCATCAGCCCCCAGCCTGGGAAGCCTGCGCCAGCCACCATGCGCACCACCAGCGAGACCATGTGCGCGGCCACGAACAGCGGCACGATCTGCACGGCCTGCGAAGCGACCGTGAACCACAGCAAGCGACGGTGCACCGTGATGGCGAAGAAGCTCAGCAGCGTGTAAGCCAGGGCGTGCTGTCCCAGCAAAGCGCCTTGATGAACGTCCATCAACAAACCGAACACGAAGGCGGCGCCCACGCCCACGCGGCGCGGCTGGTGCACGTTCCAAAACACCAGCACCACGGCCAGCATGTCGGGCACGCCCGCCCAGCGGCCCCAAGGGAGCATGTCCATCAACATGGCCACCAACAGCGTCACCCAGACAAAGACCGGGTTGACGGGCATCAGCAGCTCATTGCCGCGCGGCATCATGGGCGCACCCCGCTGGCGGCCTTGGCCGCATGGTGTTTGCCTTTGCGAGACGCGTCAGGTGCAGACGACGCCGCCGCCGCGCCTTCGGGGCGCTCTGGCAACTTGGCAGATTCGGGTTCAAGCAAGAGCACATGGCGCGTGCTGTCGGGGTTGGCCAGCGGGCTCAGGCTGATGCGGGCAAAGGCCGAGTCGGCACGGCGATCCACCTTGGCCACCTTGGCCACGGGCAGGCCCGCCGGATACACACCGTCCAAGCCGGAGGTCTGCAGCACATCGCCCACCTGCACGTCGGCGTTGGCGGCCATGAAGCGCAGCTCCATGCCACGCGCCTGCGGTGTCCCATAGGCCACGCCACGCTGCTGCGTACGCACATTGACCACGGGCACGGCCGCGTCTTTGTCGGTGACCAACGTGACCTCAGACGTCAAGGGGTAAGCGCGCGTGACTTGCCCCAGCACACCCGACTCGTCAATGACCGGCGCGCCCAGGATCACGCCGTGGCTGCTGCCTTGGTCGATCACCACCTTGCGGGTGAAGGGATCGGGCGCGTCGTACAAGATCTCAGCGGCCAGGGTGTTGACCTCGATGCGAGGACGCAAGGCCAGCAAGTCGCGCAGCCGTGCGTTTTCGCGCTCCAGCTGGTTCATGCGCATCACGCGCTCAGACTGCGACGTCACCAATTGCTGTGCACGCATTTGGGTGGCGCGGGCCTCGTCGATGCCCGAAAAATAGTGCGTCACCGAAGCCCAGCCGCGTGCGGGCACCAACAGCAGTTCTTGCAGGGGTTGCAGCGCGGTGGCCATCACGGCGCGCACGGGGTGCGTGATTTTCCAGCGGCCATCGGCCACCATCAAGAACACCGCCAGCGCCGAGAAAAACATCAGGCGCGTGAACGCCGATGGCCCTTGCTTGAAGAAGGGCGGGGGCGATCGGTCGAGCGTGGCCAGCGGCATGGTGGCGGGTTTGCTCCGCAAATCAAACGCAAAAGGGGGCACAAGGCCCCCCGCTCAGTAGGAGATGGCTTATTCCGAGGTGAAGATGCTGCCCAGGCGCTCCATGCGCTCCAGGGCCATGCCGCAACCGCGCACCACGCAGGTCAGCGGGTCTTCGGCCACGAGCACTGGCAAGCCGGTTTCTTCGGCCAACAGGCGATCGAGGTCGCGCAGCAAAGCACCGCCACCGGTCAACATCATGCCGCGTTCGGCGATGTCGGCGCCCAGCTCCGGCGGGGTTTGTTCCAGCGCATTCTTGACGGCCGACACGATCTGGTTGAGCGGGTCGGTCAGGGCTTCGAGGATTTCGTTGCTGGAGATGGTGAAGCTGCGGGGCACGCCTTCCGACAGGTTGCGGCCCTTGACTTCCATTTCCTTGACTTCGGAGCCAGGGAAGGCCGAGCCGATGTGCTTCTTGATGGCTTCGGCGGTGGGCTCACCGATCAACATGCCGTAGTTGCGGCGGATGTAGTTGATGATGGACTCGTCGAACTTGTCGCCGCCCACGCGGACAGAGCCCTTGTAGACCATGCCGCCCAGCGAGATCACGCCCACTTCGGTCGTGCCACCGCCAATGTCGACCACCATGGAGCCAGAGGCTTCAGACACGGGCAGACCGGCACCGATGGCTGCTGCCATGGGTTCTTCAATCAGGTAGACCTCAGAAGCACCCGCACCCAAGGCCGACTCGCGGATGGCGCGACGTTCAACCTGCGTCGAGCCACAAGGCACGCAGATGATGATGCGCGGGCTGGGCTTGAGCACCGAGCGCGGATGCACCATCTTGATGAACTGCTTGAGCATCTGCTCGGTGACCGTGAAGTCGGCGATCACGCCGTCTTTCATCGGGCGGATGGCCTCGATGTTGCCGGGGACCTTGCCCAGCATGGCCTTGGCCTCTGAGCCCACGGCCTGGATGGTTTTCTTGCCATTGGGGCCACCTTCGTGGCGAATGGACACGACCGAAGGCTCGTCGAGCACGATGCCCTTGTCACGCACGTAAATCAGCGTGTTGGCAGTACCCAGGTCGATGGCCAGGTCGGTAGAAAAATACTTGCGAAACATTCCGTACATGCGGCGAACTCCGGCGTGGGCCCACGCTGGTGAGGCAAACAACAACCCCAGACCCAGCCCAAAGGCCCTGAAACAAAGCCTGCAGCCGGGCCCGAACAACGACGCCCAGGCGGGGCTGCATGGCAAAAAAGGGATCCCGTCTTGAGTGCACGCAATGTGTGCATTCTTGACTTGTGGATAACCTAAGATAATACCCCAAGGCCCTGCCATTTCCCGCCATTGCGGGGGCGTTCACCTGAGTGCTTGCACTTCGAAACGTCGGGCAAAGCCCCCTGTTTGCCACCCCTCGGATCCCACCATGGCCCTGACCCCCAACGACGTCAGCCGCATTGCCCAACTCGCGCGCCTTGAGCTGCGCGACGACGAGCAAGCCGCGATGCTGACCCAGCTCAACGAGTTCTTCGACATCGTCGAAAAAATGCGTTCGGTCGACACCTCGGGTGACGAGCCCCTGTACACCCCCCTGTCGGCCATCCAGGACGTGACCTTGCGCCTGCGCGAAGACGTGGTCTCTGAGCCCGCCAACCGCGAGGCCAACATGGCCAATGCCCCCGCCCAAGACGGCGGCCTGTTCCTGGTGCCCAAGGTGATCGAATGACCGCGCCACAGACCCTGACCCAACAAGCCGAGCTGCTGCGCACCGGCGCCACCACCAGCGTGGCCCTGACGCAAGCCGCCTTGGCCCGCATCGCTGCGCACACCGCGCTGGGCGCCTTTTTGCATGTGGATGCCGATGGTGCCATGGCTGCCGCAGCCGCGTCTGACGCCCGCCGCGCCGCAGGCCAAGCCTTGAGCGCGCTGGATGGCCTGCCCATTGCGCACAAAGACATCTTCGTCACGCAAGACCAGCCCACCACGGCCGCATCGAAGATGCTCAAGGGCTACCAAAGCCCCTTTGACGCCACCGTGGTGGCACAGCTCAAAGCCGCCGGCGCGGTCAGCGTCGGGAAGCTCAACTGCGACGAGTTCGCCATGGGCGGCGCCAACGAGAACTCGGCCTACCAAGTGGCCCGCAACCCCTGGGCGCCCGACCGCATCCCCGGCGGCTCGTCCGGCGGCTCGGCGGTGGCTGTGGCAGCGGGCTTGGTCGCAGCCACCACCGGCACCGACACGGGTGGCTCCATCCGCCAACCTGCGGCGCTCACCGGCATCACCGGCATCAAGCCCACGTATGGCCGCTGCTCGCGCTACGGCATGATCGCCTTTGCCTCCAGCCTGGACCAGGCCGGCGTGTTCGCACGCACCGCCGAAGACGCGATGCTGGTGCTCAACGCCATGACGGCGTTTGACCCGCGTGACGCGACCTCCGCCGAGCAAGTCACCATGCACGTTGGCAGCACCACCGCCAATGCGGTG
>JAVLFO010000250.1:0-2913 GCA_046052805.1 Aquabacterium sp.
TCGACTAGTCGTCGGCAGCGTCAGATGTGTATAAGAGACAGGTGTACATGTCCGAGTCGGAACGGATCCCGGGGTAGCGGAACAGGTCCCAGGTGCCGCCGATGGTGTCGCGGCCTTCCAGGATGGCAAACGTCTTGCCGGGGCATTGGGTCTTGAGGTGGCGGGCAGCGCCGATGCCAGACAGGCCAGCGCCCACGATCAAGACGTCAAAGTGTTCAGCCATGTGGGTAACTCCGTGTGCAGGGTCAGGCGCCGTCACGCCATGTGATAACGAGTGTGTGCACTTTATCTGAAAATGTCGGTTGTCAAATCAGGGTTAGACCCTAGATTGAGGGGGAGCTCGTGGGGTCTGCACGGGGCATGGGCCCCTGTTTGCGGGGCGGCGGGGTCGCCGTGATGGTGATCTTTGCGCCGCGCTCAGTTCGACGACACCAACATGCCCTCAATAAATTCGCGATTACGCCGATAAATGCAAATAAATGATTTTCCTGCACATGTATTGGCTTGCATGGGCAGTGATCGTCTTGCCCCACGGTATGCCGTGGAGATCTCAAGGCAGCGTCACGCCTTTGATGGAATCACAGACATGAATTTTTCAATTGGACAAGCCAAGCGTCAGTTGGCGGCCCTCAAATGCGGTCAAGCCTGGATCGAGTTCGATGCCAACGGCATCATCATCCAAGCCAGCCCTGAATTTTTGAGCGCCATGGGCTATGCATCTGGCGAAGTGCGAGGGCAGCACCACCGCATGTTTGTGAATGCCGCTTACGCACGCAGCCCCGACTACACCGCATTCTGGGAGAGATTGCGAAACGGCGAGCAGCAGTCTGCAGAGTTTGCGCGGCTGACCAAAAGCGGTGAGTTGGTCTGGATGCGCGCCACCTACAGCCCTGTTCGAAACTTCTGGGGGCGGGTCTGTGGCGTCATCAAAATTGCCCACAACACCACCCAGCAAAAGCGCGATGCGGTCGAAGCAGCAGCCAAGCTGGACGCCATCTCCAAGTCCCAGGCCATGATCGAGTTCACGCCCGAAGGCGCCATCGTGGGTGCCAATGACAACTTCCTGAGCGCGCTGGGCTACCGACGCGACGAGGTGGTGGGCAAGCACCACCGCATCTTCATGGACAGCGCCGAGCAACGCTCACCTGCCTACGAAGCCTTCTGGCGTGACTTGCAAGCAGGCCAGTACCGCGCGGGCGAATTCAGGCGCATCCACAAGTCGGGCCGAGATGTCTGGATCCAGGCCAGCTACAACCCCATCTTGGACCTCAACGGCCAGGTGACGAAGGTCGTGAAGTTCGCCTCAGACATCACGGCACAGGTGGTGCTGCGCAAGCAATCTGAAATCTTGTCTTTGGTGGCCGATGGCACCGACAACTCGGTGGTCATCACCAACGCGCAGGGACGCATCGAATACGTCAACCAGGGCTTCAGCAAGCTCACTGGCTTCAGCGAGGCCGAGGCCATGGGGCGCAAGCCAGGCGAGTTGGTGCAGGGGCCGCACACCGATGCCGCCACCGTGGCGCGCATTCGCCAATCGCTGGATGCTCACCAGCCCTTTTACGAAGAAATCCTGAACTACACCAAGTCAGGCCAGCCTTACTGGATTTCTTTGTCGATCAACCCCATCTTCGATGCCAGTGGCAGGCTGATCAGGTTCATCTCGATCCAGGCCAACGTCACCGAAACCCGGATGCGATCACAGGAAGACGCCACCCGCTTGAACGCCATCCGCGCCTCCACCGCCACGGTGGACTGGAGCCCGGACGGCACGCCACTGGATGCCAGCCCCACGCTGTTGAGGCTATTGGGCTTCGATGACCTGGGCGCGGCCACTCAGGCCTTGCGCGCTTTGCACCAGTGCGTCAAACAAAGCGAACATGGCGCTGCGCTGCAGAGTGGCCAGGTCGCGCAGTGCGAGTGGCAGGGCCAGCATGCCAATGGCGACAAGGTCTGGCTGGACATCACGGTGAACCCCATCCGAGGTGTGGACGGCCAGTTGCTCAAGCTGGCTGGCTACGCGGTGGACATGACCTCACGGCGCCGCAATCTGGACCGCATTCGCAGCGTGGTTGAAACCATCAATGGCCTGGCCATGCAGACCAATTTGCTGTCGCTCAACGCAGCCATTGAAGCGGCCCGAGCCGGCGAGGGTGGGCGCGGCTTCGCCGTGGTGGCCACCGAAGTGCGCAGCTTGGCCAAGCGCTCAGCCGAATCGGCCGGCGAGATCGCCAGCATGCTACAGGACTGATGTGTGCGCCTGCGCCTCGCGACGCGCCCACCCGCTCAGCTCGCCCCATCCATGACCACACCCGCATGCGCCGCCTGCTGGTCCGCGTGGTACGACGATCGCACCATCGCGCCCACGGCCGCGTGGCTGAAGCCCATCTTGATGGCTTCGGCTTCGAACATCTTGAAGGTGTCGGGGTGCACGTAACGGCGCACCGGCAGGTGGTGGCCTGAGGGCGCCAGGTACTGCCCGATGGTGATCATGTCGATGTCGTGCGCACGCATGTCACGCATCACCTGCAGGATCTCTTCGTCGGTCTCGCCCAGGCCGACCATGATGCCGCTCTTGGTGGGCACGTCGGGGTGCAGCGCCTTGAACTTCTTGAGCAGGTTCAGGCTGAACTGGTAGTCAGAGCCCGGACGCGCTTCTTTGTACAAGCGGGGCGCGGTTTCCAGGTTGTGGTTCATCACGTCGGGTGGTGCGGCTTTCAAGATCTCGAGGGCGCGGTCGTCGCGGCCTCGGAAGTCGGGCACCAAGATCTCGATGCGCGTGGTGGGTGACAGCGCACGCGTTTGGCGAATGCACTCCACGAAGTGGGCGGCACCGCCGTCGCGCAGGTCGTCGCGGTCCACCGAGGCTGTCTCTTATACACATCTGACGCTGCCGACGACTAGTCGAGTGTA
>JAVLFO010000251.1:0-2452 GCA_046052805.1 Aquabacterium sp.
CCGGCCAGACCGTCAAGATCGACGGCGACGAGGTGCTGGTGATCCGCGAGGACGACGTCCTGGCCGTGATCGAGAAGTGAACCAAAGACCCATCAACTGACTGCAAACGGAGAACTCAAACATGGCAGCCAAACATGTCGTATTCGGTGATGACGCCCGCGCCAAGATCGTGCGCGGTGTGGACATCCTGGCCAACGCCGTCAAAGTGACCCTGGGCCCCAAGGGTCGCAACGTGGTGCTCGAGCGCTCGTTCGGCTCGCCCACGGTGACCAAGGACGGTGTCTCAGTGGCGAAGGAAATCGAGCTCAAGGACCGCTACGAGAACATCGGCGCCCAACTCGTCAAAGAAGTGGCTTCGAAGACCTCAGACAACGCCGGCGACGGCACCACCACCGCCACCGTGCTGGCCCAGGCCATCGTGCGCGAAGGCTTCAAGTACGTGGCCGCGGGCCTGAACCCGACCGACCTCAAGCGCGGCATCGACAAGGCTGTGACGGCTTTGGTGGCTGAGGTCAAGAGCCTGTCCAAGCCCACCACCACGTCGAAAGAGATCGCCCAGGTCGGTGCCATCTCGGCCAACTCGGATTGGGACATCGGCCAGATCATTGCCGACGCCATCGACAAGGTGGGCAAAGAGGGCGTGATCACCGTGGAAGACGGCAAGTCGCTGAACAACGAGCTGGACGTCGTCGAAGGTCTGCAGTTCGATCGCGGCTACCTATCGCCTTACTTCATCAACAACAACGAGCGCCAACTGGCCGAGCTCGACAACCCCTTCGTGCTGCTGTTCGACAAGAAGATCAGCAACATCCGCGACCTGCTGCCCACGCTGGAGCAAGTGGCCAAGGCCGGACGGCCCTTGTTGATCATTGCCGAAGAGGTCGAAGGCGAAGCGCTGGCCACCTTGGTGGTCAACACCATCCGCGGCATCTTGAAGGTCGTGGCGGTGAAGGCACCCGGCTTTGGTGACCGTCGCAAGGCCATCTTGGAAGACATCGCCATTTTGACCGGCGGCAAGGTCATCGCCGAAGAGGTGGGTCTGTCGCTGGACAAGGTGACGCTGGCCGAGCTGGGCCAAGCCAAGCGCGTCGAGGTGGGCAAAGAAAACACCACGCTGATCGACGGCGCTGGTGACGCGGCCGACATCGAAGCCCGCGTCAAGCAAATCCGCGCGCAGATCGCCGAGGCCACCTCCGACTACGACCGCGAGAAGCTGCAAGAGCGCGTGGCCAAGCTGGCTGGCGGTGTGGCCGTGATCAAGGTCGGTGCGGCCACCGAGGTCGAACTCAAAGAGAAGAAGGCCCGCGTGGAAGACGCGCTGCACGCCACGCGCGCGGCGGTCGAAGAAGGCGTGGTGCCTGGCGGTGGCGTGGCTTTGCTGCGTGCCAAGAAGGCCGTTGGTGCCCTCAAGGGCGACAACGCCGATCAGGACGCCGGCATCAAGCTGGTCTTGCGCGCCATCGAAGAGCCTCTGCGCCAGATCGTGGCCAATGCCGGTGGCGAGCCCAGCGTGGTCGTGAACCGTGTCTTGCAAGGCGAGGGCAACTTCGGCTTCAACGCGGCCAACGACACCTACGGCGACCTGGTCGAACAAGGTGTGCTGGACCCCGCCAAGGTGACCCGCACGGCGCTGCAAAACGCCGCCTCGGTGGCCAGCTTGATCTTGACCACCGAAGCCATCGTGGCCGAAGTGCCTGAGCCCAAAGTGGCCGCAGCGCCTCACCATGATGAAGGCGGTTTCGGCGGACCTCAGTTCTGACGCCTGCCTTGGCCCAGAGATCCGAAGAGCCTGCATTTGTCAGGCTCTTTTTTTGCCCATTCAAAGCATCACCTACCCACGGAGGCCACATGGCTCAAAACAACTGGCGATTTGAAACCAAATCCGTGCACGCAGGCTACTCGCCTGACCCGACCACCAAAGCCGTGGCCGTGCCGATTTACCAAACGGCGGCCTATGCCTTTGACAGTGCGCAGCACGGAGCTGACCTGTTCGACTTGAAGGTCCCGGGCAACATCTACACCCGCATCATGAACCCCACGCAAGATGTGCTGGAACAGCGGATCGCGGCGCTGGAGGGGGGCATTGGCGCCTTGGCTCTGGCGTCTGGCCAAGCTGCAGTCACCTATGCCATCCTGACCATCGCCGAGGCGGGTGACAACATCGTCTCGTCGACGGCCTTGTATGGCGGCACCTACAACCTGCTTGCCCACACCTTGCCGCAGTGGGGCATCACCACGCGCTTTGCCGACCACCGCGACCCATCGAGCTTTGAGGCGCTGATCGACAAGAACACCAAAGCGGTCTTCGTTGAGTCATTGGGTAACCCTTCGGGCAACATCACCGACATCGCCAAGGTGGCCGAGATCGCCCACCGCCACGGTGTGCCGCTGATTGTGGACAACACGGTGCCATCGCCTTACCTCAGCCGGCCTTTCGAGCACGGTGCCGACA
>JAVLFO010000252.1:0-3144 GCA_046052805.1 Aquabacterium sp.
TTCATGTTGCCCGCGATAGGCTCGATCATCACGCAGGCCAGTTCCTTGCCGTGCAGGGCAAAGGCTTCTTCGAGCTGGGCGACGTTGTTGTATTCAAGCACCAGGGTGTGCTGCACCACTTCGGGCGGCACACCCGCGCTGGTGGCATTGCCAAACGTGGCCAGGCCCGAGCCAGCCTTGACCAGCAGCGCGTCGGCGTGGCCGTGGTAACAGCCTTCGAACTTGATCAGCTTGCTGCGGCCGGTGAAGCCGCGCGCCAAGCGGATGGCGCTCATGCCCGCTTCGGTGCCCGAGCTGACAAGCCGCACCTGCTCGGCGCTGGGCACGTGCGACAAAATCGCTTCGGCCAGCTCCACCTCGCGCTCGGTGGGCGCACCAAACGAGAAGCCATCAAGCGCTGCCTTTTGCACAGCATCCAACACCTCGGGGTGGCCATGGCCCAGGATCATCGGGCCCCAAGAGCCGATGTAGTCGATGTAGCGGCTGCCTTCGGCGTCCCACATGTAGGCGCCTTGGGCGCGCTGGATGAAGCGGGGCGTACCGCCCACGGCGCGGAAGGCGCGCACGGGCGAGTTCACGCCGCCAGGGATGACTTGTTGGGCGCGCTCAAACAGCGCTGCGTTGCTGCGTTCAGTGGACATTGCGGGGGTGGGGCAACACGGTGGTGTCGTCCATCAGGTCAGGGAGTTCGCCTTCGGGGGTGCCAACGGTGGCATCGCCCTCTTCGTCGCCAGGGGGCAAGGCCCAGAAGAAGCGGTCGGGGATGACGCCGCCCATGCCGGGGCGGAAGCCCCCATCCAAGGCCTGGTCCAAAAAGCTCAGGGCCTCAGAAACCGCCACATCCAGCTCGGTGCCGGTGGCCAGGATGGCCGCCAACGCGGCAGACAAGGTGTCGCCCGCGCCCACAAAGGTGGCCTCGAAACGCTCGAAACGCTCGCCGGCCACAGCGCCTTGCGGCGAAGCCAGCACGTTGTCAATGAATTGATCGGGCAATTGAACGCCGGTCACCAGCACATAACCGCAGCCATGCTCGCCGGCGGCCACCGACAGCTCGCGGGCCGAAGGGGGGCGCTCGGCTTCCCAGTCAGGCAGCAGGAAGTCGGTCAGCGTCTTGTGGTTTCCGACCAACACGTGCGAGGCCGGCAAGATCAGCTCGCGGAAGGCGTCCAAGTAGGCCGACTGCGGGTCTTCGTCCATCCACGACAGGTTGGGCAGGTAAGACACCAGCGGGGTGTCGCTGTAGTCCGAGAGGATCTCGGCCACAGCGGCCACGCCCTCGGCGCTGCCCAAAAACCCCACCTTCCAGGCGGCGACGGTGATGTCCTCCAACGTCGAGCGAGCCTGGTCAATCACGGCATCGGGATCGATTTCGTGGGCTTCAAAGACCTCGGCCGTGTCACGGATGACCAAGCTGGTGATCACCGGCAAGGCATGTGCGCCCATGGCGGCGATGGTCGCGATGTCGGCCCCGATGCCCGAAGCGCCGCTCGGGTCGTTGGCGTTGAAGCTCATCACGCAGGCTGGCGAGCCCGCCTCCAGGTCGTCGGTGGCGGGGTTTTCTGGCAAGCCGGGAAGGGCGGTGTTCATGCGTATAGGCGGTTTGAAGGGGGAGCCTTTGCCCACAAACCCTCACGATTGTGAAGGCGGCTGGTGGCTACAATCAGTCCATTGTATGCAAGCTGGTTTGGATCGACGTGAACGAATTTCGTACCTGGATGTGCCTGATTTGCGGCTGGATTTACGACGAGGCCGCTGGCTTGCCCGATGAAGGCATCGCGCCTGGCACCCGCTGGGCCGATGTGCCGATGAATTGGGTTTGCCCCGAATGTGGTGCCCGCAAGGACGATTTCGAGATGGTGCCCCTCTGAGGCACGCCATGGCGCCACAGGCGTCCAGCCAGTCCCCCAGCCTAACCGCGTGTGTCGAGGAGCGCCTCTGTGCTTGAAGCTGAACAGCCCGAAATCCGGGCGGCGAAAAAGGTTCTGGTCATTGACGACAGCAACACCATCCGCCGAAGCGCTGAAATCTTTTTGAAGCAGGGTGGATATGAAGTCGTTTTGGCCGAAGACGGCTTTGACGCTTTGTCCAAAGTGAATGACCACCACCCAGATGTTATTTTTTGTGACATTTTGATGCCCCGTCTGGATGGGTATCAAACGTGCGCCATCATCAAGCGCAACCAGCGCTTTGCCAATACGCCCGTGATCATGCTGTCGTCCAAAGACGGGCTTTTTGACAAGGCGCGCGGACGGATGGTGGGTTCTCAAGACTATTTGACCAAACCCTTCACCAAAGACCAGCTGCTCCAGGCGGTGGCCCAGTACACCGCCTGAGCGGTGGACGTGAACACCTCTCTCGGCGCAGGTGCAGGCGCTGGGGTGACCGATCTAAGGGACATATCCAAATGCCTATCCATAAAATTTTGCTGGTTGACGACTCCAAAACCGAACTGCACGTGTTGTCGGAGTTGCTGACCAGAAAAGGTTTCCAAGTCCGCACCGCTGAAAACGGCGAGGACGCGCTCAAGCGCCTCCAAGAAGAAACACCGGACCTCATCCTGATGGACGTGGTCATGCCTGGCCAAAATGGTTTTCAGTTGACCCGAGCCATCACGCGCGATCCGCAATTCGCGCAGGTGCCTGTGATCATGTGCACCAGCAAAAATCAAGAAACCGACCGCGTCTGGGGCATGCGCCAGGGCGCCAAGGACTATGTGGTCAAGCCGGTCAATCCGGAAGAGCTGCTGAGCAAAATCAAGGCCTTTGGCTGACACGAGCAGAGCGCGACAAACATGGCCAACAAAGAAGCCTTGAGGGAGTTGCAGCAGCGGCTGGCCGAGCGTTTGCAGATGGTGCGACAACAAGCACCTGCCCGCAACTGGCTGGCTGTCGACATTGGGGGGCACGGTTTTTTGCTGCCCCTTGACCAAGCTGGCGAGATTTTCCCCCTCACACCCATCCAGAGCGTTCCGCACAGCCAAAGCTGGTTTGTGGGGGTGGCCAATCTGCGTGGCCAGTTGCACGGCGTCATTGAGCTGCCAGGCTTCATGGGCTTGCCACGCAAGAGCGCGCGGGGCGTGGGCGAATCAGGTGCCCGCGATGCCGGTCGGATCGTGGCCTTCAACGCCAGCTTGCAGGTCAACGC
>JAVLFO010000253.1:0-1711 GCA_046052805.1 Aquabacterium sp.
GCTTCGTCGGCAGCGTCAGATGTGTATAAGAGACAGCATTGGCACGGCCCCACTTCACTTCGCCAGAAGCGATGAACTGGTCGATCACCACCTGGGCGCCGTTGGCGAAGTCGCCGAACTGCGCTTCCCAGATGACCAGGCTGTTGGGGTCAGAGCCGGCATAGCCGTACTCAAAGCCCAGCACGGCCTCTTCAGACAGGATCGAGTCGATCACCACATACGGGGCCTGGTTGTCGGCCACGTGTTGCAGCGGGATGTAGGTGCCCGTGTCCCACTTCTCGCGGTTTTGATCGTGCAGCACCGAGTGACGGTGCGTGAAGGTGCCACGGCCGCAGTCTTCGCCCGACAAGCGCACGGGGTAGCCCGATGCAACCAGCGTGGCAAAAGCCATGTGCTCGCCCATGCCCCAGTCCACATTGACTTCGCCTCGGCCCATGGCAGCGCGGTCGTCAATGACCTTCTGCACCAGGGGGTGAGGCTTGAAGTTGGCCGGGATCGTGGTGATGCGCTCGGCAATGCGACGGAACTCAGCCAGCGGGATGGCGGTGTCAGCTGAATCGGTCCACTTCTTGTTCAAGAAGGGGGTCCAGTCAACGGCGTACTTGCTCTTGAAGTTGGTCAGCACAGGGTCAACCGTGTGCTTACCCGCTTCCATGGCGGCGCGGTATTCCTTGACCATGTCGTCAGGGCCGTTGGGAGGCAGCGTGCCGCCACCGACCAGACGGTCACCGTACACCTTGCGCGTGCCGGGATGCTGACCAATCTTCTTGTACATCAGAGGCTGGGTCATGGCAGGCGTGTCCTGCTCATTGTGACCCAACTTGCGGAAGCAAACGATGTCGACAACGACGTCTTTGCTGAACTCCTGGCGGTAGTCCATGGCCAATTGCGTGGCCAGCACGACCGCTTCTGGGTCGTCGCCATTGACGTGCAACACAGGCGCTTCGATCATCTTGACCACGTCGGTGCAGTACAGCGTCGAGCGGCTGTCGCGGGGGTCCGAGGTGGTGAAACCAATCTGGTTGTTGATGACGATGTGAACCGTGCCACCCGTGAAATAACCGCGGGTCTGGGCCAGCGCCAGGGTCTCCATCACCACGCCTTGACCGGCGAAAGCCGCGTCACCGTGAACCTGGATGGGCAGCACTTGCGCGCCCTTGGCGTCACCACGGCGGTCCATCCGGGCCTTGACAGAGCCCTCAACCACCGGGTTGACGATCTCCAGGTGCGACGGGTTGAACGACAGCGACAAGTGAACCGGGCCGCCAGGGGTGGACACGTCACTTGAGAAGCCTTGGTGGTACTTCACGTCGCCCGAAGGCAGGTTTTCGGGCGCGGTGTGCTCGAACTCCTGGAAGAGTTCGGCAGGTTGCTTGCCCAGGGTGTTGACCAACACGTTGAGGCGACCGCGGTGGGCCATGCCAATGACGATTTCTTGCACGCCTTTTTCGCCGGCGCGCTGGATCAGCTCGTCCATCGAGGCGATGAAAGACTCACCGCCCTCCAGAGAGAAACGCTTTTGGCCGACGTATTTGGTGTGGAGGAATCGCTCCAGACCTTCGGCTGCAGTCAGTCGGTCGAGAATGTGCTTTTTCTTCTCGGCGCTGAAGGTTGGCTTGGAGCGGATGCTCTCCAGGCGTTCCTGCCACCAGCGTTTTTCGGTGGGGTCGGTGATGTGCATGTACTCGGCGCCGATGCTGCCGCAGTACGT
>JAVLFO010000254.1:0-4625 GCA_046052805.1 Aquabacterium sp.
ATCATGTGGCCCCTGCGCTTTGTGTTGCCACACGATGCCAGCATGCGCCCGGCCTGGATGATCCGCCTGGGTTTGTGGCTGTACGACCATCTGGCCCGGCGCGAGTTTTTGCCGGGCTCCGCCTCGGTGGCCTTGGGCAAGGGCCCTTTGGGCGAGCCACTCAAGTCCAGCTGGACCAAAGGCTTTGTGTACTCAGACGGTTGGGTGGACGATGCCCGCCTCGTGGCCCTGTGTGCGCTGGACGCGGCCGAGCAAGGTGCCCACATCCTCACGCGCACACGCTGCGAGCAGGTGGAGCCCTTTGGCGGTGGCTGGCGCGCGGTGCTGGCGCGGCGTGATGCCTTGAGCGGTGCCGAGACCAAGCGGGTCACGGTGCAAGCGCGCGCCGTGGTCAATGCCGCGGGCCCGTGGGCCGAGGACCTGTTGCGCCAGGTCATGCACGTGCCAGCGAGTGCGGGCGGGCGAGGCAAGGGCGCGGCACCGGCGGGCGGCAAGCTGCGCCTGGTCAAGGGCAGCCACATCGTGGTGCCCAAGCTGTACAACCACGACCACGCCTACATCTTTCAGGGACAAGACCGGCGCATCATCTTCGCCATTCCCTACGAGCGCGATTTCACGCTCATTGGCACCACCGATGTCGAGCACCATGGTGCGCCATCGTCCGTGGCCATCGAGCCCGAAGAGGTGCATTACCTGTGCACCGAGCTGAGCCGTTACCTCAAACGCGCCATTCACCCCGGCGATGTGGTCTGGTCTTATGCCGGTGTGCGGCCTTTGCTGGACGACGACAGCGGCAATGCGGCGGCCGTCACGCGCGACTACCTCTTGCAGTCGCAGACGCGTCCGGCGCCGTGGCTGACGGTGTGGGGCGGCAAGCTCACCACCTTCCGACGGCTGTCTGAGCAGGCGGCCGACCAAGTGGGCGAGTTGCTGCGCGAGCCCCGCCACGGCTGGACGGGCGATGCCACCTTGCCGGGTGGCCAACTCACCGACCTGATCGACGAGAGCGTCAACCCCGTGGTGGACATGGTCGAGTTCCAGGCCCGCCTGCGCAGGCGCCACCCCTGGATGGACTTGGGTCTGGCCAAGCGCTGGAGCCGCGCCTACGGCAGCCGCGTGCTGCGCTTGCTCGATGGCGTGAGCTCCCGCGCCGACTTGGGGCCCGAGGTGGCGCCCGACCTTTATGAGGCCGAGCTGTTCTACCTCAAGCGACACGAGTGGGCCTTGACGGCCGATGACGTGCTGTGGCGCCGCTCCAAGCTGGGCCTGCACTACACGCCCGAGCAGCGTCAAGCGGTGGCGCGATGGTTTGCGCAGCAGGCGCTGCCCGCCGGGCAGGGCTTTCACCACAGCGAGCTCAGCCGCTCAGACTGACTGACGCCGCGTTGCTTTGCTGTTGGCGCCATTGCAGCGGCGACAGCCCCCGCCAGCGCTTGAAGGCGCGCGAAAACGCGCTTTGCTCGGTGTAGCCCAGCAGCGCGGCCACCTCGGCCAGCGTGAGTCGCGGGTCGCTCAGGTGCAACTCGGCCACTTGCAGCAAGGTGGCTTCGCGCAGTTCGCGAAAGTTCACGCCCGCTTGCGCCAGACGCCGGTAAAACACACGCGGCGACAGGCGCATCTCTTGCGCCACCTGGGCCAACTCCGGCATGCCATGAGGCGCGAGGTGGGCGATCACGCGGCGGGTGCTCTCGCTCAGGTCGTCGCCCTGAGGCAAGGTGCGCATGGCCGCGTCGACCTGGTCTTCCAGCAATTGGCGCAAGGTGGGATCGGGCTGGCGCAGGGGCGCCGACAAACAGCTGATCGGCATGACCAGGCGCGTGATGGGCTGCCCAAAGCGCACCGGGCACCCAAAGAAGGCGTGGTACGGCCGCTCATCGGGCGGTGGCGGGTTCACGAAGTCGACCAGGGTGAGCATGAGCTGCTGCCCGCTGACGTTGCGTGCGAATTGCACGATGCCGGCCAGCCCAGCCTCGTCAAACAAGGCGCCGGGCTTGCCGCGCGAGACGCCCCATTGCATCGACAGCTGATCGCCCTGCACCTCGTGGTGGATGGGGTTGATGTCGTGCACCAGGCGGTGGTAGCGCTGGATGCGCATGAGGGCGGCGCCCAGGTTGTCGCAGGCCAGCAGCACATAGCCCAACGCGCCCAGTTGCGCCGGCTGCAAGCTTTGTCCCAAGTGCAAACCCAGCAAAGGGTCGCGCAGCCGCTCGGCCGCGCGGATCAGCAACTCGCAGTAGGTCTCGGCGGCAATGCGACCCAAAGGCTCGCCACCGCTGTGCAACAGGTCGGGCGGCAGCACCTCTGAAGGCGGCACGCCTTGCGTGATCAGGTGCTGGCGCAGCACTTCCACCAGGGTCATGGGCACCATGCCGTGGATGACATCGCGTTGGTAGAGGCGCGCAGGCAGCTTCTTCGCTGCCGTGTTGGGAGGCTTGGGATGGACCATGGACGAAATTGTTAAATTTCGGGACGCTTTGGTCAAGACGGGCGAACCCCGTGTGCTTACAGTGAGCAACAACTTCTCTGCCGTTCAACATGACCCAGCGCACGCCCCACCCCAGCATTTTCATCACCGGCGCTGCAGCCGGCATTGGCCGCGCGGTGGCCGAGCGCTTTGTGCAAGCGGGCTGGTTCGTGGGCCTGTTCGATGTGGACGAGGCCGGCGTGCAGGCGCTGCAGGCGCGTTGGGGCGCCGAGCGCTGTGTGGCGGCCCGCCTGGATGTGACCTCGGCCGATGACTGGCGTGCGGCCTTGGCCACCTTTTCAGCAGGCACCGGGGGGCGGCTCGACGTGCTGTTCAACAACGCGGGCATCGCGGTCACCAGCCCCTTTGAGGAGGCCGATCTGCAGCGGCACCTGCGCCTCATCGACATCAACCTCAAAGGCCTGGTCAATGGCTGTCACACCGCGTTTGCGTTGCTGAGTCAAACGCCAGGCAGCCGCGTGATCAACATGTGCTCGGCCTCTGCCCTGTACGGCCAACCTGAGCTGGGCACTTACTCGGCCACCAAGGCCGCGGTGCGCAGCCTCACCGAGGCGCTCGACATCGAGTGGCAGCGCCATGGCATCCGCGTGGTCGATGTGCTGCCCCTGTTCGTCAACACCGCCATGGTGGTCAACGAGGTCAGCCGCATGAAGACCGTGAAGTTGCTCGGCGTGCGCCTGGGGCCAGACGATGTGGCCGCCACCGTCTGGCGCCTGGCCACGGGCCGCGCGGCCGGCTTGCCTGTGCATTCGATGGTGGGCTGGCAAACCAAGCTGTTTGCCTTGCTGTCCAAGCTTTCGCCCGATTTCATGAACCGCTGGGTCACCGCCCGCATGGCGGGTTATTGAGCGACTCAGCGCCGCTCCATCTACTCTCGAAGGAACTTTGCATGATGACAATGCCTCACCTGGCAGGGATGCGCACGCTCTCTGATTTCGATGGTGCCCGCGATGCTGCGGCACCCCAAGACCGCTTGCGCGAAGTGCGCCGTCGCGCCCAGGCCCTGCGCGAGCGCATGCTGGACGAGCCCGAGGTGCTGTGCTGGCGCAGCTTCGATCTGATCCGCGCGCCTTACCCGACCTACTACGCTTACTCAGGCGTGTTCGCCGACCGGGGCTTCAAGTTCCCGCTGGTGCACCTGCTCAACCGCATCTTCGTGGTGCAGTACCTGGACCACGACGGCGTGCGCCGCACCCTGTTGATGTCCCCCACCGACCACGACGCCAACCGCGAGACGCCCTTCTTCAAGCGCCTGGCCGAGCGGGCGCCCAAGTGGGTGCAGCCCATTGTGGCGCCGCAGTACAACACCGTCGAGAGTGTGTTGAGCACCTGCGGCTTGCGCCCTGAAGACGTCGACTACATCAGCTACGACCACCTGCACACCCAAGACGTGCGCCGCTGGCTGGCCGGACCCAAGCCTTACTTCCCGAACGCCAAGCTGCTGGTGCATCGCCAAGAGTGGGCCTCGACCCGGGGGCTGCTGCCGCTGCAAGCCGAGTGGTACTGCCCGCAAGGCATCGCCGGCATCGCGGCCGACCGCGTGATCACCTTCGAGGGCAGCTTGAGCCTGGGCCCCGGCGTGGCGCTGGTCCACACCCCCGGTCACACCGAGGGCAACCACTAGCTGGCTGCACGCGTACCCGATGGCATCCGGGTGACCAGCGAAAACGGCGTGGGCGTGGATGCGTATGAGCCTCAAAACTCGCGCGTCAATGCCATCCGCCGCCATGCCTTGTCCACCGGCAAAGAGGTCATCCTCAATGGCAACACGCTGGAGGGCAGCAACGATCAATACATCTCGATGGTGTTGGAGAAGACCCTGGCCGGCCCCTCAGTGAACCCCGACTACCCCAATTGCGCCTCGTCTAGCGAACGAACGCCTTACTGGCTTTTCCCCGGCGAGCCGGTGAGCCACCTGTTTGGCGAGGCCCACTTCGGCCGTGCGGTGCGCCGCGAAGCCCTCGTTGCCCCACAGAGGTCGGCGCCATGAACGCGACGCAAGCAGGCACCGTGCGCGTGCTCGACCCCGCCGCGACCGACCGCATCCTTGTCACCGGCGGCGCCGGCTTTTTGGGACGCGTGCTGGTGGCGCAACTCATGGCGCGCACCGCCTCCAGCGTGGTCGTGCTGGCCTTGCCCC
>JAVLFO010000255.1:0-19968 GCA_046052805.1 Aquabacterium sp.
GCAGCGCCTGCCGCATTGATCTGCGCGCCGTTGGCCGTGACCGTGCCCGAGAAAGTGACCGTGCTGGGTTGGACGTTGAAGGTGACCGTGTCTGTGCTGTTGAGCGTGAAGGCCGAGGAGCAGGTATACACACCTGCAACACCCGTGCAACCCGTGGGAAAGGTGCTGCTCAGTGCCGTCGCGCCAAACACATAGCTGACGGCCCAGGCCGACTGGCCGCAAAGGCTGAGGCAGGCCAGGCTGCACCACAGCAGCCAGCGTGTCCAAAAACTGCGATGCGTCGACATGGTCGCCGTCCTTCTCCAAATGCGGGTCTATGCCATTGTGGAGACAGCGGTGCCGGCGCGGTCGTTCAAAAAGTCACGGAAAAGGCCAGGACTTGCCTGGCCCAGGGATCGGCGCGCATCAGGCCCAGTGGCGACTCACAGGCTGCCTGCAGCGATGCCTGAAAACGTGGCTGTGTCGGATGTGCCATCGCGGGTGATGGTGCACGTGGTGGTGTCACCGTCTGCGAAGCCCCCGGCGAAGCTGCCTGTGACCGTGTAGCCCGTGAACGAAGCCGCCCCGCCTTGCACCAAGCCGGACACGTCTGAGCACGTGATCACCTTGGTGCACTTGGAGGCGTTGGCCGGGACCGACGCCTTGTGGCCCACCGCAGCACAGCCCGCGTAGTTCACCGTCATGGCGCTGGCAGCTTGGCCAGCCAGCCCTTGAATGGCGGCTGCTTTGGCGTCGCTGCTGAGGTCAATGAACTTGGGCAAGGCCGTGGCAGCCAGGATGCCCAAGATGACAATCACCACGATCAATTCGATCATCGTGAAACCTTTTTGCGAGCGTGTCATCTTGGAATCCTTTCAAAGCGCGGCACTGAGCCCGTCAGCGCAGCACAGGCTCATGCCCGTGCCACGTGACGCATCACAGGCTGCCGGCGGCGATGCCAATGAAGGTGGCTGTCTCTGAGGTGCCTGTGCGTGTGATGGTGCATGTGGCGGTGGTGCCATCGGTCACTGGCGAGAAGGTGCCCGTGACCGCATAGCCCGCGAAGGCGTTGGCGCCACCTTGCACCACGTTGGCCACATCGGAACATGCCGCCACCTTGGTGCATTTGGTCGGGTTGGTGGTCGCCTTGTGTGCCACGGCCGAACAGCCCGCGTAGTTCACCGACATGGCGCTGGCCGCTTGGCCTGCCAAGCCCGAGATCGCGGCCGCCTTGGCGTCGCTGCTCAGGTCAATGAATTTTGGCAAAGCTGTGGCAGCCAAGATGCCCAGAATGACGATCACCACGATCAATTCGATCATCGTGAAACCAGATTGTGTGCGCTTCATCACGCTCTCCTTAAGACAAATAAAACGCTGAGTGGGCGAGCTGCCGAACGCCTACACCGCGCGACTCACAGACATGAGTGGTTATCGGCAGCTGAAATCAATGCTTGATAGCCACATGGCCCATATTCCACATTGGCAAGAAAACGCCCAGTGCCAGCACCAGCACCATGGCACCCATGAACACGATCAGGATGGGCTCGATCTGCTGAGACAGCGTCTTGAGCGCGTACTGAACGTCTTCGTTGTAGAGCTCGCCCACTTCGTCGAGCAACTCGTCGACCATGCCGGTTTCTTCGCCCACCGAAATCATTTGCAGCACCATGGGCGTGAACACCCCCGTGCTGACGGCCGATGAGGTCAGGGTCTCGCCGCGCATCAAGCGGTCGCGCATCTCTTCAATGCAACGGCTGATGTAGGCGTTGCCGGTGGTTTGCGCCACCCCTGAGATGGCCCGCTCCATGGGCACACCACTGCGCAGCGACAAGGCAAACGCGCGGGTGAACCGGGCCAGCGAGGCTTTGAGCAAGATGGGGCCAACCAGGGGCATGCGCAACAAGATCTTGTCCCACAGCCAACGACCCGATGGCGTGCCCACCCACTGCCGCCACACGAAAAACGCTGCGGTCAGGCCCGTCAAAATGCTGCCACCGTGGTTGAGCGTCAGGTTAGAGCTGGCGATCAGGATCTGCGTGGGCAGGGGCAAATCGGCCCCCAGCGACTTGAAGACGCCGGCAAATGCAGGCACCACCATGACGTTGATCACGGTCAACGCACCCACCATGGCCATGATGACGAAGGTGGGGTAGCGCGTGGCCGACTTGACCTGCTGGCGCATGAACATCTCGAATTCCATGTGCGCAGCCAGGCGCGCAAAAACCTCGTCGAGCTTGCCCGAGGCCTCGCCCACACGCACCATCGAGATGTAGAAGCTGTCAAACACCTTGGGGTGCATGGCCATGCTGGCCGACAGCTCAACACCGCCCTCCAGGTTGCGGCGCACCTCACGGATCACATGCTTGAGGCTGGGGTTCTGGGCCGTGTCTTGCAAGCCGTTGAGCGCGCGCAGCAAAGGCACACCGGCCTTGTACAGCGTGTGCAGCTGGCGGCTGAACAGCATGATGTCGATGGGCAGCACCTTGGGCGCCAGCCAGGCGGGCATGGTCATGGGCGCGCTCATGCCCTGCGCGGCGGCCGGCGCGGCGCCTTCAGGCTTGATGGTCAAGGGCACCCAGCCCTTGGCTTGCAGCTCGGCCGCGACCGCGCCGGCCGATGCGGCCTCTTGCATGCCGGTGACTTGCCCATGCGGGCCGCGTGCGGTGTAGCTGAACTTGCTCATTCGTCCACCTGCACACCCACACGCATGGCTTCTTCACAGGTGGTCACGCCATTGGCCACCAAACGCGCCGCATCGTGCAAGAGCGTGCGGCCCTGCATTTGCGTACGGGCCGCCTGCGCAAACACGCCCGGCTGCGGATTCGACAAAGCGGTGATCAGGCCTTGCGTCATCTCCAAAAACTCGTACACGCCGGTGCGGCCTCGGTAGCCCGTGTTGCTGCACTCGGGGCAACCGGCGCCTTTTTTGAGCGTCATCGCTTGGGCGTTGGGGCCCAGCAGTCGGGTCAACCAGGCCGCCTCTTGCGGCATGGGCGTGTGGGGCTGGCTGCATGCGCCACAGATGACGCGCACCAAGCGCTGCGCCACCACCAAGTGCAATGACAAGGCCACCATCCAGCCGGGCACCCCCATGTCCACCAAACGCGCCGGTGTGGAGGCCGCGTCGTTGGTGTGCAGGGTCGACAACACCAAGTGGCCCGTCATGGCCGCGCGCAGGCCAATCTCGGCCGTGTCACGGTCGCGCATTTCGCCCACCAAGATCACATCGGGGTCTTGGCGCAAAGCGGCGCGCAGCACGCGGTCAAATCCCAGGTCGATTTTTTCCATGACCTGCACCTGGTTGAGTCCCGCCAAGCGGTACTCGACCGGGTCTTCCACCGTGATGATCTTGCGCTCGGTGCTGTTGAGCACATTGAGCGCGCCATACAGCGTGGTGGTCTTGCCGCTGCCGGTGGGCCCGGTGACCAAGATCATGCCGCTGGGCTTTTCAATGGCCGTGAGCAAGGCGCGACGCATCTCGTCGGGCATGTTGATGCGGCTGAGATCGAGCATGCCCGCGCTTTGGCTGAGCAAACGCATCACCACCGACTCGCCGTTTTGGGCAGGCATGGTCGAGATCCGGATGTCGACCGTGCCGTCTTTGAGCTGCACGGCAAAGCGGCCGTCTTGCGGCAAGCGCTTTTCAGAGATGTCCAGGCCCGACATGAGCTTGAGGCGCAGCGCCACGGCCCCTGCGATCTTGGCATCGGCCTCGGTTTGCACGCGCAAGACACCGTCGATGCGGAAGCGAATGCGCAGGCTCTTTTCTTGCGGCTCGATGTGGATGTCGGAGGCGCGCAGGCGCAGCGCTTGCTCAAACACCGAGTACAGCAAACGCACCACGGGCGCATCTTCGTTGCTGATGGCGTCCATGCCCAGCAAGTCGCCCAGGTCGGTGGCGATGCCCGCCAGTTCGCTGGTCAACTCACGCGCCAGGCCTTCGATCTCTTGCTTGCTGTTGTAGACACGGTCCAGCGCCGAGCTCAGGTGCGTCTCGGTCACCACCGCCAAATCGACGTTGCGCTTGAGCAAGCGCCCCACTTCGTCAAAAGCGTTGATGTCGGTCGGATCGGCCAGGCCCACCATCAAGCCCGAGGGCGTGTCGTCCAGGACGATGGCGTGCAGGCGGCGTGCTTGCGCCTCGGGCAGCATCTGCGCCAGCTCGGGCCGCAGCGGGAAGTGCGTCAGGTCGATGAAAGGCGCGCGCAACTGGCGTGCCACGGCCTTGGCAATTTGCGCCTCCGTGATCCAACCGTAGTGGATCAGGGCCTCGCCCAGCTTGCGCCCGCTGGTGCGTTGCTCGGCCAAGACCTGCTCGACCTGCTCAGGCGTGACCAGCTTCTCTTGCAGAAGCAGGTCACCCAAGCGAAGGCGCTGTGTGCGAGACATGGTCGGCTGTCCTTAACGGGCGCTGCCCAGCAAAGGGGTCTGGGGCACGTGCTTGTCCCAACCAGACTCGTCTTGCTCGATGATGGTGGGGCGGATCAAGATGACCAGCTCGTGCTTGCTGTCAGACGATGAGCGCTGGCGGAACAGCGCGCCCATCACCGGCACGTCGCTCAGGCCGGGCACGCCATTGCTGTCACGCGTGGCCCCTTGCGTCATCAAGCCGCCAATGGCGACGATGTGACCGTCGTGCACACGCACGATGCTGTCGGTCTCGTTGATCGAGCTGGTGGCCAGGGGCAGCTTGAAGGTGCCTTGGCTGCCCAGGTCAATGACCTTTTGTTTTTCACTGACCACGCTGACCGAGGGGTGCACGTGCAGCATCACGGTGCCGGCCTCGTCAATCTGCGGCGTCACGTCCAGCGAGATGCCACTGAAGAAGGGTTGCAGCGTCAAGGTGGGCGAAGCCACCGTGTTGCCCGACGAGGTGGTGGTGGTGTTGCTGGTCACGCCGGTGACAAACAGCTCATCGCTGCCCACTTTCAACACGGCCTTTTGGTTGTTCAAGGTCGCGATGCGGGGGCTAGAGAGCACCTGCACCTCACCCTGTGTTTCCAAGAAAGAGATCAAAGCCGAGAAGTTGGCCGCCTGCACCGCCAAACCATAAAAACCTTGGCCCAAGGCCTCGGTGGCCACGCTGTTGCCCGGCGAGATCGTCACGTCGCTGTTGGCAAAGTTGCCAGTGCGCGACAAGCTCAGGCCGGGCGCGGTGTTGATGATCCCTGCGCGGGCACCGCCACCAATGCCCTTGAACAAGGACCAGTTCACGCCGGATTGCGCCGACTTGGTCAGCTGCACCTCGACGATCTTGGCTTCCAGCATGACCTGCCGTTCGATGGTCAGTTGCACCGCACGCAGGTAGTCGGCCACATGGCGCAGCTCCAGTGGCGTGGCACGGACCACGATCACGCCGGCACCGGCGTTGATGGTGACGCTGCGGCCATTTTGGGTGCCCACCATGGCCACGAGCGAGTCTTGCACCTCGCGCCAGAAGTCGGTGTCTGAGGTCATGCGCACCGAAGACGAGTCGATGGCGCGCGTGCCCGTGGTGCCACTGCCGCTGTTGTTGCTGCTGCCTTGTGTCTGGTTGCCGTTGTTGCCCGAGCTGTTGCTGCCGCCCGACTGGGTGATCGAGCTGGAGCTGACCCGCAAATCAGACGCGCCCTGGCGTCGACCTGGCAGGTAGTTCACGCGGAACATGCGCATCTGCACGGTGTTGGGGTACACGAACACGCGGTTGCCCGTGATGCGGAAGTCGTAGCCAAAGAGGTCACGCAGGGTCTCGAGGGCCTCGGGCACCGTGGTGCTCTTGAGCTGGACGCTGATGTTGCCAGCCACCTCGGGCGAGACCAAGACGTTGTAGGGCGAGCCCACGCCGAGTTGCGCGAACACACGCGCTGCGGGTGCGTTGCTGACGGCCAGGTCAAAGCGCGCCAGGCTCTCGCCCAGGGTCAACGAGGGCAAGGGGGCCACCAAGGGGCGCTCGGCTGGCATCTCTTTGCTCGCTTTGGCCTCAGGTGCTGTGCCCGTGTTCATGGCCAAAGACAGGGTGTTGCTCATGCGCCCGCCGGCTTGTGGCGGCGGCAGATCGTCCAACGAGGCCGGCAGCTCATCAACCTGCGTCTGCGCGGTCGTGGCGGCCTGATCGCGCTTGGCGTGTCGGGCCTTGTAGCGAGCCCAGTCCGCTTGCGCGAGCGTGGGCATCACCAGCATCAGGATCAGCGCCAAGGTGGCACGTGGGTTGGCAATCATGTTGTTTCCTTTCGGCGCTTCTTTTTGCTCGCCGGTTTGGGTGCGCCGCCGTGGTCTGCCGGAGCCTGGAGCAGGCCGTCGTCCAGCCGCATCTTGCGAAGGCCGCTTGGGCCTTTCAGCGTGACCTCGTGGCGGGTGATGGCCACCACGGTGGCGCCCTCCACGGCATCGCCCACCGAGACGAAGGCGTCGTCGATCAAGGCCACGGCTTGGCCGGTGCTTTCATCAAATCGGATGGCCAGCAACGCGGGGCCCGCACGAGCCGCCACGCTGGCTGCGCTGGCCGCATTGGCAGAAGGTTCTGCCGATGCGGCAGCGCCGCCTTTGCCTGCAGGCCCGCCCATGCCTGGGGGCAAGGCACGCACAAAGCCTGCAGCCGGGCGTGTGGGGTCGGGCACGTCTTTGGGCTCGGCAGCGCCGACGCCTTGCGTCAAGCCGGCCAGGGCCAGCAACATCCAGGTTCGAGACCAGCTCATGGCGCGATCTCCAGTGCGTCTTTGTCGGGGCTGAAGGTGTGCACCGTCAAGGCCAAGGTCAGCACCGCGTTGTCGTCGGCGCTGAGCTGGACGCTGTCCCACAGGATGCGTTTGGGCAGGTTTTCAGCGCTGTGCAACCAGCGCACGAGTTCATTGAAGCCGCCCTGCAGCACGATCTCCATGCTCTGGCGGTACAGCATGGGCTGGCGTCCGGCGTCCAGCACCGACTTGATCTTGACCTCTTGGGGCGCCAAGGTCCGGATGCCTTTGACCTTGAGCCGCGCGTTCTCTTCCAGCAGGCCCTCGAGCAAGGCACGCATTTCGCGGGCGGGGGCCAGCACTGCCTGTTGCTGCTGCAAGGCCGATTGGTCTTGCGCAAAGATGTCTTGCAGGCGCTTGATTTCAACGCGCGCCTCCTCTTGGCGACGCTGGCGATCCCCCACGCGCTTGTTGGCCTCGGCTTGCAGCACGTCGCGCGCTTGCATGGCCACAGCCTGACGCTTGTGAACCGCCTTGAGGCGATCGAAGGTCGGCGTCAGCCACAAGGCGTCTGACACAAACACGATCATGGCCAGCAAGGCCAGGATCAACAAGCGACGCTCACTGAGCACACGCGCATCAAACGCGCGTCGTCCCGTGCGCCACTTGGCTTTGATTTGAGCCTGCAGGTCGGCCAGTGTGGGCTTGGTCATGGCTTGCCCTCCGGTGTGGCCTTGGCGAGGGCCTCGGAGCGGCTGGCCCCCGAGGCCGCGCCGGCCGGGGTGTTGCCTGCAGGGCGTGTGCGCAAGGTGAACTCGGTCAAGCTGGCCTCGCCGCCCTCAGAGGCTTGCACCGCCTTGACCTCGAGCTGCGCAAAGCGACGTCCAGCAAACAAGGACTCACGCTGCAGACTTTGCAGGTAAGGCGGCAAAACGGCTGCCGTGAGCATGCGCCCGCGGATCTCCATGTCTTGGCCATCGCCCAAGACCGTCAAACCCGTGATCCAAAGCGAGGACTGCGCCTGGCGACCCAAGGCACGCAAAAAGCCGGAGTAGCCCATGGAGGCGCCCGACATATTGGCCTGCAAGGCGTCGAGCATTTCGCGTTGTGTGGTTTGTTTGAGTTGCATCTCTTGCAGCTCTTTGAGCACGGCAGGCTCTTGCTGCACCGACATGCTTTGCTGCAGCGCCGGCAGCTCTTGTTCGATCGCCACGGTCTGCGACTGGGCGCGTGCCAGCAACACCGACAAACTCACACCCGCGACCATGCAGACGGCCAACACGCCCGCCGCCAGCTTGACGCCCAGGCGCGCGCTCCACGACGGGTCTCGCGTCAACACGCTGTTTTGATCGAGCAAATCCAGGTGCTGTTTGTCGGTCAGGCTGGGGTGTTCACGCAAGCAAGCGCCCAAGGTGGCCGCCTCATTGAGCGAGGCGTGCAAGGCCATGCGCTGGCCTTCATCACCCAGCGCATCCAGGTCGAACCAGTGGCCCAAATCGCACGGCTTGACGGGGATGTAGACCTGCTCCGACAGCAGCGCGATGACCTCGTCGCCCAAGTGGCTGGGCGTGAGCACCGACAGCTCCGACAAAGAGAGCTGGCTGTGCATGCGCTCGAAGTTGTCGATGGTGCGCACCACCTCCAGCGCCACGCGGTTGAGCGCGGCGTCGCGGGCCGATGCGTCGCCGGTCAAGGATGCCACCGGCACGTCGATCTGGCGCGACATGATCAGCTCGCCCTTGAACGTGATCACCAGCACGCCGTGGTCTTGTCCAAACGCCATCAAGGCATGGGCCAAGCCATCACGCTCGGCCAAGGCGCTGATGTTGCGCAGGCCGGTTTCGACCACATCGAGTGCCGCCCATTGGTGGCCCATGTCGTCGCAAGCGAGCTCGGCTTCGCTGTAGGCTGAGCGGGCCAGCGCCACGGCAAACACCGGATTGGTCTGACGCGCCGAGGTGTCTTGCGGCACGGCCAGCACGTCGATCAGGGCGTCGTCGATGGGAAAGTCAATGTGGTCACGCAGCGACCAGCGCAGCGCATCGCGCCAGTCTTCACGAGGCACATCAGGAGCCTCGGTCGCCACCACCTTGTAGTTGGCCCGAGGCATGACGCCCAACAGGCGCTGACCTGACCATTGGGGCGTTCGGCCCAGCAAGCGCAGGCTGTCGGTCAGGGTGTCTGCGGCGGCATGCCACAGCCAATCCACACGCGTGCGCTGGGCGTCGGTATGGGACACCGCGACTGCGGTGACCTCCCGCCCTTCGTGGGCCACTGCCACCCACTGCGCACCGTCGTTGGACTGGCGTCTGAAAAACATGCACAACTCCATTGCTGAATGAAGTCAATGCTGACAGATGCCATTTCACAGGACAGGAGAAATAAGCGCTGGTTCGTGCTGCATTTCTCGGATGGCCGCAAAGGCCACGCCGGGCGCCGGGAGCGCCGGGAGCGCCGTGTCAGTTGAGCAGGCGCGCAGGGTCGGCGTCAAGCTTGGCCAGCGCCTCGCGGGTGGCGCGGGTGGTCAAGGACTCCTCTTCAACCGGTACCAAGAGGCCGGCCTGCAAGAAGGCCGCCAGCCGGTGCAACTGGAACAAAATGCCGCGCCCTTGCGGCGAGACAAACAAGATCAGCTGGCGTTGCATGCCCAACCAAGCCAATTGCACCGGCTCCTGGCGAGCGCGGTAGTCGAGCTTGAACCACGTGCCCACCTGCAGCTCACGCGCCCAGGCCAGCATGGCCGGCGTGGGCAAGGTGCCGCCCTCGGCCACCACTTCCAGGTCGTCGCGTTCGTGACCAGAGATGTCGCGCAGGGTTTGCTCGTCAAGCTCGATGTCACCGATGTCGGGCAACACCTCGTCGAGCGTGGCCAGTCGCTCCGTGACAGCCTGCAGATGCGCCGCCGACAAGGTGGCCGAACGCGCCGAAAACGCCGCGGCCAAGGCCGTGTTGAGCGACTGGATGTGCGCGTCTTGGCGCTCGGGCGACAAGCCGGCCCGGGCCATGCCATCGCGCACCAGCTTGAGCAGGGGCGGCAGACGGCGCAAAACGTCGGCGCGCTCTTCGCGCGACACCTTGGCGCTGGCCGACCAGATCAAGTCGGCCGCGGCACGCATGAGCGCACGGGTCTCCTCGCTGGCCTGGCTGGTCTGCACCGCGCTGTGGGCCAGCACGTCGGCCCACACATGGAAGAGGAACTCGCGCACCCCTTCGTGAACGGGCACGCCCTCCAGCATCTTGCGCAGCTCAATCGTGTACTGGATGGCCCAGGTCTCACGCTGCTCGACCTGCTGTGCCAGCGACACGCCTTTGCGACTGGCCTCGTTCTCGTCGCGGAAGTAGGTTTCCAAGAAGCGCTCGAACTCGGTCAACACGGTTTGGAAGACGCGCCGACCCGTGTCAGGGTAGGCCTCGACCACCTGCACCACGCGCTTGATCTCGCGGTGCAAGGCGTCGTCGTCTTCTTGGGCGCTGGCCATGAACCCCATGACGCAAGCGCCCATGCGGTCGATCAGGGCGCGCGCCGGGTGGGTGGTCGAGGCAAAGAAATCGGGCTCACTGACGGCCACGCGCAGCACCGGCATTTGCAAACGGGCAAACCACACGCGAATGCCCGCCGGCAGGCGCTCTTCCATCAAGATGGCCTGAAACAGCAGGGCCACCACCTCGATCGTGGCGCGCTCAATGGGGTTGCTCGTGGCTTGCTTGAGCGTTTGCTTGTGTTTGTGCAGGGCTTGCAGGGCCAGCGAAGGCGTCTGCAAGGTGTTCGCATCAGACAGCATGGCGGCTTCGCCCGCGCCAGACATCGCGCCCTGGTCCGCCACCACATGCGCGATGGCCTGGCCCAGGCCAGGGCTCATGCGCGCCGCCGCCACGCCCGGCAGCGGCATGACCGCCGTGGGGTCGAACTGTGACACCTGCCGCGACACGATTTGATTGAGCTTGCCCAGCACCGCCTGCGCCACGCCCGACACGCCCGACGCCCGCTGCATGCCAGGCGTTTGGGTCATCAAGTGGGTTTCTTCGAAGGGGCGCCCCATGGGCTGCAAGCCGCTGTTGCCGCCACCAACATGACCGAGGCCACTGCCCGGTGTCAAGACACCAAACTGGCTGGGCGTGGGCGCCACACCGGCATCTCGTGCCCGCCGAATGAAGGGGCGAAGGTCGATTTCCGGACGCACGCCTTGGTCGAGCAAGACGCGGTTGGCGTGGTGCAAGGCCTCGTGCACCCACAAAGCCACCTCGTTTTGCGCCACCGTTTGCAAGGTGGACCAGTGGGTGGCGCTCAGACCCGCTTGGGTCCAGCTGCCCAGCACCCAGCGCGCCAGCGCCTGGGGCGACAGCACATCCGAGGTGCCCGATTGGGGGTCAAAAGCAGCGCCCAAGGCCTGCAGCCGGGCATTGAGGTCGGTGAATTCGGCACCCGTGAGGTCGGACACCGACTGCGACAGCCGCGAGACCGAGAGGTCGCGCTCGACGTCGGCATCGGCCACCAGGCTCATGGGAATGTCGATGGCGGCGGGTGCGCCATCGCGGGTGTCGAGCGGACGGCCCAGGCGCAGATCGCGCAAGGCCGCTTGCAGGCGGCGGTCCAGGTCTGCGAGCCAAGGGGCTGTTGCCGATGGCAGGTCGAGAACCACATCGCGCCGGCGCAGGTTCAAAGCGGGGTCGGCCGTCTGGCTGGCCAGCACCCGGGCGCCATCGAGGCAAGCCTGCACCAAGGCACCGCTCCCTTTGATCAGGGATTCGAGGTAACTCACGCGCGCCGACAGGGCAAGCGCTCGGTGGGGGCCAGGGATCATGCAAGGTGCCGGTCAGAGGGCACGTACAACAAGCCCACCTGCTGCACGGCCAAGTTCAACTGCCTTTGACTCTACACCACCGCGCCAGAGTGCGGATCGTTGGGATCGACCTCTTTTTTGCCGCCCTTGATCAGGTCTTCACGCTTGACGCCCAGCCACATGGCAATGGCCGCCGCCACGAACACCGACGAGTAAATGCCGAACAAAATCCCGATGGTCAGCGCCAGCGCAAAGTAGTGCAGCGTGGGGCCACCAAAGATCAGCATGGCCAGCACCATCATTTCAGTGGAGCCGTGGGTGATCACGGTACGGCTCATGGTGCTGGTGATGGCATGGTCAATGACCTGCGGCGTCTCCAGCTTGCGCATGCGGCGGAAGGTTTCGCGGATCCGGTCAAAAATCACCACCGACTCGTTCACCGAGTAGCCCAACACAGCCAGCACCGCTGCCAGCACCGAGAGCGAGAACTCCCACTGGAAGAAGGCAAAGAAGCCCAGGATGATGATGACGTCGTGCAGGTTGGCAACGATGGCCGCCACCGAGAACTTCCACTCGAAGCGCAAGGCGAGGTAGATCATGATGCCGACCACGGTGACCAGCAGCGCCAGCGCACCATCGTGTGCCAGCTCTTCGCCCACCTGAGGGCCCACGAACTCACTGCGTTGCAGGCTCAAGGGCTGCACAGCACCGGCTTGACAGACCTGGCTGCTGGCCTTGCCCGCCTCGACCGCGCCCGGCGCCGACAGCTGGCCACCTTCGGCCGTGCACAGCGCGCCAAACACCTGCGAGACGACCTCGGTTTGCTTGACACCCGGACGCAAGGGCAGGCGGATCAGCACATCGCGCGAGGTGCCGAAGTTCTGCACCTGCACTTCGCCCATCTTGAGGGCGTCGATGGCAGCGCGGGCCTTGGCCAGGTCGGCGCTTTGGGCGTACTGAACCTCAATGACCGAGCCACCCGTGAACTCGATGGACAAATGCAGCCCACGGGTCACCAAGAAAAACACGGCCAGCGCAAAGGTCAAAAACGAAATGGCGTTGAAGACCAGCGCATGGCGCATGAAGGGGATGTCGCGCTTGATGCGGAAAAATTCCATGATTTACTCCTGCGCCTTCCAGATTTGCCCGATCGAGACGCTCTTGAGCTTCTTTTTGCCGCCGTACCAAAGGTTGACCAAACCGCGCGAGAAGAACACGGCCGAGAACATCGAGGTGAGGATGCCCAGGCAGTGCACCACGGCAAAACCCCGCACCGGGCCCGAGCCGAAGGCCAACAAGGACAGGCCGGCAATCAAGGTGGTGACGTTCGAGTCGAGGATGGTCGCCCAAGCGTGGTCGTAGCCCGCCGCAATCGCCGATTGCGGGGCCGAGCCATTGCGCAGCTCTTCGCGCACACGCTCGTTGATCAGCACGTTCGAGTCAATGGCCATGCCCAGCGTCAAGGCAATGGCCGCGATGCCTGGCAAGGTCAAGGTGGCTTGCAGCATCGACAACATGGCCACCAGAAGCAGCAAGTTGACCGACAGGGCCACGGTCGAGAACACGCCAAACAGCATGTAGTACAGCACCATGAACACGCTGATGCCAGCAAAGCCGTAGATCAGCGAGTTGAAGCCCTGAGCAATGTTTTCAGCGCCCAAGCTGGGCCCCACGGTGCGCTCTTCGATGATGTCCATCGGCGCGGCCAAGGAGCCCGCGCGGAGCAGCAAGGCGGTGTCGGCCGCTTCTTCGGCGCTCATGCGACCCGAGATCTGCACACGACCACCGCTGATTTCACCGCGGATAACGGGGGCCGTCACGACCTCGCCCTTGCCCTTCTCGAACAGCAAGATGGCCATGCGCTTGCCCACGCTTTCGCGGGTGACGTCGCGGAAGATGCGCGCGCCACGGGCGTCGAGCGTCAGGTGCACGGCAGCTTCGTGGTTTTCGTCAAAGCCGGGTTGGGCGTCGGTGAGGTTGTCACCGGTCAACACCACCTGGCGCTTGACGATGATGGGCACGCCACCACGCTCCAGATAGCGCTCGGTGCCAAAAGGCACAGCGCCCGAGCCCGACAGCGCGGCTTGCGCCTCGGTGCTGTCGTCGACCATGCGCACTTCCAGGGTGGCCGTGCGGCCGATGATGTCTTTGGCCTTGGCGGTGTCTTGCACGCCTGGCAACTGCACGACCACGCGGTCCAGGCCCTGCTGCTGGATCACGGGCTCGGCCACGCCCAGCTCGTTGATGCGGTTGTGCAGGGTGATGATGTTTTGCTTGAGCGCCTGCTCTTGGATGGCGCGCTCAGACTTGGGATTGAGTGCGCCCACCAGGGTCACGTCGCCCGAGCCACCGGCATCGATGCCGTCGGTCCAGACCAGGTCGGTCAGGGCGTCTTGCAAGACGGGGCGGGCCAGCTTGGCGGCGGCCGCATCACGGAAGCGCACGATCAGCGATTGCCCTTCGCGGCGGATGCCGCTGTGGCGGATGTCCTTGTCGCGCAGGAGGGTGCGGATGTCGCTGCCCAGGCTGTCGACCTTTTGCGTCAGCGCGGCCTTCATGTCGACCTGCATCAAAAAGTGCACGCCACCACGCAGGTCCAGCCCCAGGTACATGGGCTGAGCGTGCAGGCTGCGCAGCCAGGTCGGCGAGCGCGAGAGCAGGTTCAAAGCCACGATGTAGTGCGGATCGGCCGCATCGGGGTTGTAGGCGCGCGAGATCACGTCGCGGGCCTTGAGCTGGGTGTCGGTGTCCTTGAACCGCGCACGCACCGAGTTGCCGTCGAACTCGACGAAGTCGGCCTTGAGGCCGCCGTCCTTGAGGATGCCCTCCACACGGGCCACCGCATCGGGTGTGAGCTTGACCGTCGCCTTGCCGCTCGAGAGCTGCACGGCCGGGGCTTCACCAAAGAAGTTGGGCAGGGTGTAGACCAGGCCCACGAGCAGGGCCACGGCGATGATCAGGTACTTCCACCAGGGATAGCGGTTCATGAGGTCACTCAGTCAGCTTATTTGTAGGAGCCCTTGGGCAGGACCTGGACGATGGCCACGCGCTGCACTTGCAACTCGACGCCATTGGCCACTTCGACGCTGACGAAGGTGTCGCCGAGCTTGCTGATTTTGCCGATCACGCCACCTTGGGTCACGACCTCGTCGCCCTTGCTCAAGGCTTCGAGCATGGCTTTGGTCTCTTTCTGGCGCTTCATTTGCGGACGGATCATCACGAAATACAGCACCACGAACATGAGCACCAAAGGCAACATGCTCATCAAACCACCAGAGGCGCCGGCAGCAGGGGCTGCGGCTTGGGCATACGCTTCAGAAATAAACACGGCTAGCTTCCTTCAAACAAAGGGCCGAGGCACCGCTGGGGCGCGTCGGCCTGAACAAAACATTGTATGCGGGTGGCGTGACGCCTCCGCGATGGGGTCAGAGCACGTACTTGACCAGGGGGTGGCCCGTCAGACTGCGGTAGATGTTGTCGAGCTGCTCGCGACTGGTCGCCGTGACGGTCACGGTCAGCCCCAGGTACTTGCCGCTGCTGCTGGGACGGTGCTCCAAGGTGGCCTCGTCGAAGGTGGCGTCGTGCTCGCGGGCGATGCGCACCACGGCCTCGATGAAGGTTTCATGGTGCACGCCCATGACCTTGATCGGGAAGCGGCTGGGGTACTCGATGAGCGACTGCTCGGGCGGGATCACCGGGTTGGCGGGGGTATGGTCAGGCGAAGTCATGGGAGAGGTCTTTCATTGGATGCCCAGGCGGATGGCGTCCCAGGTGCGGCCCAGCCATCCGGCGCTCGGCACGGTCTCCAGCGCCTGCAAAGGCAGGTTTTGCCAGACCTGGGTGCCCAACATCACGTGCAAGGTGGCGACACTTTGCCCTGTTGCAAGGGGCGCGAACAGGGGGTCGTTGCGGGTCAGGCTGGTTTGCAAGCGGCCGGCCAGGCCTTTGGGCACCGACACGGCAATGACCGCATCAGGACGACCCAGGCGCACGCTGGCCTGGCTGCCCTTCCAGACACGGGCGGTCGACACCGCCTCATTGGCGGCGAACAAGGTGACCAGGTCAAAGGCGCTGTAGCCCCAGTTGAGCAGCTTTTGGCTTTCGTTGGAGCGGGACTCGGGTGAGCTGGCCCCCAAGACCACACTGATCAAACGCCGCTGGGGTGCACCGGGCGCGCTGCCACTGGGGCGATGCGAGGTGGCCACCAAGCCGTAGCCGGCAGACTCGGTGTAGCCCACCTGCAAGCCATCGACCGAGGGGTCGCGGAACAGCAGCAGGTTGCGGCTGCTTTGCTTGACGCCATTGAGCGTGGCCGACTGGGTGGCGTAGCGAGACAGCGCCGCCGGGAAATCGAGCACCAAGCGCGTGGCGATGACCGACAGCTCGCGGGCCGTGCTCACATGGCCGCGCGCCGACAAGCCCTCGGGGTTGACGAAGTGCGTGGTCGGCAGGCCAAACACCCGCGCCTGGCGGTTCATGCGCGCCACAAAAGCATCGACGCTGCCAGCGAGCCCTTCGGCCAAGGCCACGGCCGCGTCGTTGGCGCTGTGCACGATCAGGCCTTGCAGCAAGTCGTTGACCGTGGCCGTGCCCTGGGCCACGAAAAACGAACGCGAGCCGCCCAACAATCCCGTTTGCACGGCCCGATCAGAAACAGGCAAGGCCTGGTCCAGCTTGAGCTGCCCGTCGCGCAAGGCCTGCAAAACCAAGTAAGCGGTCATGAGCTTGGTCATGGACGCGGGCTCGGCGGGGGCATCGGCGTTGCGCGCGGCCAGGGTCTGGCGGCTGGAGACGTCTTGCAGCACAAAAGCGCGCGCCGCGATCTCCGGAGGCAGGGGCACGGGGCCTTCGGGCTGCGCAAACAAGCCGGGGGCGACTTTGGCGGCAGCTTCGGCCGCGCTGGCCTTGCTGCGCGGCGTGGCTGCGTCGGCAGGCATCGGGGCCAGACTCAAGGCAGGGGCGAGCAAGGCGCAGGTCAAAGCCCATGCCGCCCACATGGGCCGTTTGATGCGCAGCCTCATGCGGCGCTGGCTCGCAGGTGGCGCAACACAAGCTCGCGCAGGGTGGCCAGCTGCCCATGGAAAAAGTGCCCCGTGCCGGGCACCACCGTGACGGGCAGGTTCTGAGGCCGCGCCCAGTCCAAGATGCTGGCCAACGGCACGACGTCGTCTTCTTCACCCTCGACCACCAGCGTGTGGGCAGGCACCGGCGGCACGTCATAGCGGGTGGCCGGGCTGATCAACACCAGCTGCGAGGGCGCCACGGCGGCTGCGCTTTGCGCCGCCTGGTCTTGCAGGGCGGCATGGGCACTGGCCGCCACAAAGCCGCCAAACGAGAAGCCCGCCAGCGCCAGCGGCAAGCCACGCAAGGCCGGATCGGCCAGATGGTGGGCCACCACGGCCAGCATGTCTTGGGTCTCGCCACGGCCTTCGTCCCAGGCCGACTCAGACTGCCCGACGCCACGGAAGTTGAAGCGCACGGCGCGCCAGCCCGCCAGCACAAACGCACGCACCAGGGTGTGGACCACCTTGTTGTCCATGGTGCCGCCCATCAAGGGGTGCGGGTGAGCGATGACGACCAGGCCGCGCGGGGCGGCAGCCGGGTCTTCAAGAACGACTTCAAGCAGCCCCGCAGGGCCGTCGATCGTGTAGGAGGCGGGGCGTCCGATCATGCTGGCGTCCGATCCCGCTCAACGGCCCACGTCGTCGGGCAAGACCAAGCGGGTCACGACCTCGCCCTTGAGCAAGTGGCTGTCAACGATCTCGTCGATGTCGGCCTTGTCCACAAAGGTGTACCAAGTGCCTTCGGGGTAAACCACGGCCACGGGGCCACCGGCGCACCGGTCAAGGCACCCTGCCTTGTTCACGCGCACCTGCCCCGGCCCGCTGAGCCCCTCGGCCTTGATGCGGGCCTTGCAGTGGTCGAAGCCTTCTTTGGCGCCGTGGTCGCCGCAGGACGACTCACCGTTGATGCGCTGGTTCAGGCAAAAGAAGATGTGGCGCTGGTAATAGCTCATGGGGTGATTTTAGGCGCTGCGGCCTCAGTGGGATGCGGATCGCGCCCCAGCAAGCGGGCCAGCAGCCACAGCAACGCCACATAAGGCCACACGATGCCAAACCAGCGCGACAGCCCGTGGAAGCGGATGAATCGGCCGTTCTCCCAGGCCTGCAAGGTTTGGGCGTAGTAGGGGTCGGGCGGGGCCAGGTGGATCAGGCCCACCAGCGCCAGCAAGACCAGCACCCCACAGACCGCGCCCGTGGTGCGCGAGCGCCCCACCAACCAAGCTCCGCCTGTGGCCCCCAGCAGCATGCCCACGCTGGCAGGCAGGGTGAGCCACGAAAACGCATGTGAGGGTCCGAAATTCAGGGCGGTCGACAAGGCCGTGACACCCACGCCCATCAACACCAGCAGTGTCAGCAGCACCACCCGCAGGGTGCGCGGTCGGGCCAAGGCACAGGCCACGCACATGGGCGCCAGCAGGCCTGCAGCCACGGTCAAGCCCTCGATGGGCGCGAGCCAGGCCGACTGGGCAACGCTGCTGTGCACCTGCGCCCACAGCATCAAGGGGTCTTCGGGCAGCACCCAGGCTTGCAGGGGCGTGCCCTGCGTCCACTCCATCAAGGCGATGCGCACGTGCGGCAACAACTGCCCCTCGCCCAGCGGCAAAGGCGGTGGAAACAGCAGCCCCAAAGGCCACAGCCACAGCAGCGCCAGCCCGTGTCCGGCTTGAGGGATGAACCAGCGCTCGCGCAGGCGGTGCCAGATGTCAACCACACCCAAGGCGTGCACTGTGACCGCCGCGAGCGCGCCCCAAGCGGCCCCGAGTGTGTTGAGCATCCAGTCGGTGATGGACGGCACCCGCGTGGGCACCGTGAATTGCAGCAACTCCAGGGCGTAAGACAGCGCTGAGCAGGTCAACAAGGTCAGCAAGGCGGCCCCAATGGCCGAGCGCTGGCTGCGCAGGTGTGCCAGGCACAAGATCAACCCCAAGGGCAGGTAACCCAGGATGTTGGCAACCAGGTCACTGGACACCTCGTTGCCAAGCTTGGGCAACTCCCAGCTGAAGACGTGGCTGTCAGGCCAGTGCCAGCCGCTCAAAGGGTAAAGCGTGGCGTAGCTGATGAGGGCCACAGCCACCCACGTCAAGGGCCAAGCGGCGCTGCGGTGTGGGTACATCGGCGAAACCGCCTTCAAGCGCCCACGGCCGTCAACCCACCGTGGGCTTGAGAACGACCAGGATCACGATGGCCGCGAACAAAACCACGGCGATCTCGTTGAAGACCCGGAACCAGCGGTGGCTGCGGCGGTTTTGCAAGCCCTCGAAGTCGCGCAAAATTTTGCGGCACACGTGGTGGTACCCGATGGCCCCAATAACCAAGGTCAGCTTGAGGTGCAACCAAATTTGCCCCGGTCCTTTGCCCATGCCGAAGTACAGCCACAGCAGCAGGCCCAACACCAAAGCGGGGATCATCAACAAGGTGCTGAAGCGGTAAAGCTTGCGCGCCATGAGCAGCAGCCGCTCGCGCTCGGCGTGGCTGTCGCTGGGCACCATGGCCAGATTGACAAACAGACGTGGCAGGTAGAACAGGCCCGCGAACCAGCTGGCCACGAAAATGATGTGCAGGGCTTTGACCCAGAGGTAAGGGGTGCTCATGCCTTGATTATGAGCAGCACTGGCCAGCGCCGATGCGGGCCATTGCGGCGTCGCACAAAAAAAAGAGCCCCGGCTCACGCCGGGGCTTTCAAGCCTCATCGCTGTCATCACGTAAGGCACCTGCTCAGGGAGGAAAAGCAGGGAATGAAGGCCTTGCGGCGTATCATTCAAGGAAGATTATAGATCGGTTGCGCTGACGTGTCTTTGGCGCATGTCCGGAAAGACCATGCAGAAGCGATGTTTTTTGCGGGCTTTGCAATATTTCACCAATTCTTAACGCCACCCGATCATGACGGTTTCGCTGCAGTTCCCGCAACATCGCCCACGTCGCTTGCGAAAAGACGACTTTTCACGCCGCATGGTTCGCGAGCACTCGCTGAGCTCGTCTGACCTGATCTACCCCGTGTTCGTGGTGGACCAAGACGAAGGCACGCAGACCGTGACCTCGATGCCGGGCGTGGCACGCTTGGGCCGAAGCGCGCTGTACGCTGCCGCCGAGCGCTGTGTGACCCTGGGCATCCCGGCACTGGCGCTGTTCCCCGTGATCGACGCAGCGCTCAAAACCCCCGACGGCCAAGAGGCGCTCAACCCCGAAGGCTTGGTGCCGCGCACGGTGCGCGAGCTCAAAAAGCGCTTCCCTGAGTTGGGCGTGATGACCGACGTGGCGCTCGACCCCTTCACCACGCACGGCCAGGACGGTCTGCTGGACGACACCGGCTACATCTTGAACGACGAAACCGTGTCGGTGCTGAGCCGTCAGGCTTTGGTCCAGGCCGAGGCCGGCGTCGACCTCGTGGCCCCCTCGGACATGATGGATGGACGCATCGGCGCCATCCGCCACGCGCTGGAGGCCCAAGGCCCTGTCTCTTATACACATCTGACGCTGCCGACGACTAGTCGA
>JAVLFO010000256.1:0-2259 GCA_046052805.1 Aquabacterium sp.
CCGCAAGCCCGCCTGCGCCTGGACGTGAGCCAGCCGGGCCCGGTGCGCGCCATCACCACCCAGTACCGCGAAACCGACTGGGCCTTCGCCCAACGCCTGATGGCCAGCGAAGGCTGGAGCTGGCGCATCGACCACGACCCGCACGAGGGGGAGGGACCTGGCGAAGGCACCTTGCTGGCACCCGCCCGCCACACCTTGGTGATTTTCGATGCGCAGGCCACACGCCCAGACCTGGGCACCTTGCGCTTCAGCCGCCCCGGCATGCGGGGTGCCACGCCCGACGGCCTCGCCCAAGACACCCTCACCGCCTGGGCACCCGCCCGGCGGGTCGGCACGAACGCCATCACCCTCGGCGCCTGGGACGAACGCCAACTGAGCGGCGTGACCGGCAGCAGCGCCCTGCCCGACCCGCAGCGCCCGCCCGGCGTGCCCGTGCTGGAACATTACGTCGGCGTCGGAGAGCGCCAGTTTGCCGACGGACGGGTCACCGACGCGCAACACGGCGCACCCGAACTTGCCAACGCACGCGCCCAAGCCTGGCTGGACGCCCTCCTGCTGGAACAGCACATGGCCGATGGCCAAGGCACCGTGCGTGCGCTGAGCGTGGGCGCCACCTTCACCCTGTCCGAGCACTTCACCAGCAGCCCATTCAGCACCGACACGTCCAGCACCCACGCGTTCAGCGTCATCGGCATCACCCACGAAGCGGCCAACAACCTGGGCGTGCGCACCGCGCCCCTCGCATCGGCCACCACCGTCGAAGCCGGCAGCTACCGCAACAGCTTCCAGGCTGCGCCCGTGCACCTGCGTCTGGTGCCTGCTGCACCTCCAGCACCGCCATCGCCCGGCTTGCAAACGGCCGTGGTCATGGCCCAGCCGTCAAGCAGCGAGGCCGGCCCCTCCGGCAACGACGCCAGCAGCACCACCATCCACAGCGACCGCGACGGCCGCATCCGCATCCAGTTCCCATGGCAACGCGGCACGCCCGGTGACGCGCCCCTGGCGGGTGGCCTGGCAGCGCCAGCATCCCCGACGGGCCAAACCACCGGCCACGCTCCGGGCGATGCGCGCAGCGGCACCTGGGTGCGCGTGCTGCAAGACCAGGCCGGCCCCGACTGGGGCGCCGTGTTCACACCGCGCCCCGGCACCGAGGTGTTGGTGGATTTCATCGACGGTGACATCGACCGCCCCATCGTCATCGGCCAATTGCACAACGGCCCGCACACCCTGCCCTGGCCCGCGGGCGCAGGCAGCCAGGCCAACCACCCTGGCACCCTCTCGGGCTGGCACCACCCCCTGCTCGACGAGCAAGGCGGCCAGTCTGGCGCCAACCAATGGCTGATCGACGACAGCCAGGGCCAACTGCGCATGCGCCTGCTGAGCTATTCGGCCAGCCACGGCAACAGCGAACTCAGCCTTGGCCACCTCGTGCAACACAGCGCAAGGCACGACGCCCAGGGTTCACAAACCAGGCGCGGCCATTGGCTGGGCGAAGGCTTCTACGGCCACACCGAGGGCTGGGCCGTCGTGCGCGCTGGCCAGGGCATGCTGTTGAGCACCACCGCCCGCACCGCGCAAGGCAGCAGCGTGGCCAGCACCCAGATGGACGCCAGCGAGGGCGTGGCCCAACTGCGCACCAGCCGGCAACTGGGCCAAGCCCTCAGCGACAGCGCCCGCCAGCAAGGCGCGCTTGGCTTGGCAACCCACGACGACGCCCAAGCCTGGGCCGCACGCACCCAGGCCATGGACCCAGCGGCCGACGGCAAGCTGCCCGCCACCCTCAACGGCCAGGACGCCCGCAAAGCCCAAGCTGGCAGCCGCACCCTGCAAGACCCCGTCGAAGCCTTCGCCCAGGCCCTGCTGCACCTTGACACCCCGAGCAGCGCCGCCCTGGTCAGCACCGAGCACCTGAGCCTCTTCAGCGGCCAGGACACCTCCTTGAGCACCCAGGGCGACACCCACCTCACGGCCGCGCACACGCTGAGCGCCGTCAGCGGCCAGACCACCAGCCTCTACACCCACACGGGTGGCATCCAGGCCATCGCTGCCAACGCCACCTTGAGCCTGCGCGCCCACACCGACGCCCAGCAGCTCTGGGCCGACCAGGACATCGCGGTGCAAAGCACCACCGATGAAGTCCGCGTCTTCGCGCAGGACAGTATCACCCTCACCGCCGGGCAAAGCCAGATTGTGATCAAGGGCGGGGACATCGCCTTCACTTGCCCGGGGAGTTTCACGGTCAAGGGGGCGACGCATGAG
>JAVLFO010000257.1:0-1809 GCA_046052805.1 Aquabacterium sp.
GCGCGCGCCGCTGCTGGCGACTGCGGGCCAACAGCCTTGGGTGTTGGACGCGGGCTGCGGCATGGGCGACGGCCTGATCGCTTTGCGGCAAGCCTACCCCGATGCAAAGCTGCATGGCATCGAATGGAGCCGCCTGTGGCGCTGGGTGGCGCTGTGGCGCTGCCCCTGGGCGCAGGTGCAGCAGGGCGACATGTGGGCGCCGAGCTGGTCAGCCTACGACCTGGTCTATGTGTTCCAACGTCCTGAGTCGATGGCCCGGGCCTTTGACAAGGCCAGCCGCGAGATGCGTGCGGGCAGCTGGCTGGTCAGCCTGGAGTTCGCGGTATGCGATGCCCAAGGCCAAGCCCTGCCGCCCCATGCCCAGCTTTTGTTGCCAGGTGGACGCCCGATCTGGGTGTACCGCCTCGCGGGCGCGCGCAGCGTCTGACGTCTACACTCACGCCAACACCCGTGAAAGCCCTCTATGTCTTTGTCGAACGACCCTGCCAACGCTCCTTTCTCTCAGGATGATTTCCGAGCCGCACTGGGCCAGTTCACCACCGGGGTCACCATCGTCACGGCGCTGGACGCGCAGGGCAAGCTGGTGGGTTTGACGGCCAACTCCTTCAACTCGGTGTCGCTGTCGCCGCCGCTGGTGCTGTGGAGCCTGGGGCGCCATTCGTCGTCCATGGCGGGTTTTTTGTCGGCCACGTCGTACGCCGTCAACGTGTTGGCGGCCGATCAGCGCACGCTGGCCGAGCGCTTCGCCAGCAAAGGCGTTGACCGCTTTGAGGGCGTGCGTTGGCGCGCTGGCCTGACTGGCGCACCGGTGATCGATGGCGCCGTGGCCGTGTTCGAGTGCAGCCACCGCAGCCAGCACGACGAGGGCGATCACGTCATCTTCGTGGGGCAGGTGCAGCACTGCAGCCGTCGCTTGGGCGTCTCGCCCTTGGTGTACCACGGCGGACGGTTTTTCACCGATCTTGCGATCTGATACGGCTCGGTCCACGCCTCGCTCGGTGTGGCGGCTTCAAGCCGGCGCAGCGCAGCGGTCCAGCAGCTTGAGCAAGCGGGCCACGTCCAGGGGCTTGGTCAGGTAGTCCACGAAGCCACGCTCGCGCGCCTCTCGGATCTGGTCGGGCATGACATCGGCCGACAAGGCCACCCGCGGGATGCTGGCCGTGTGCGACTGGTGCGAGAGCGTGTCTGAGACGTCCAGCCCGCTCATGTCGCCCAGGTGCATGTCCAGCAGCAGCAAATCGGGTGGCGCCGACAAGGCCATGGCAATGGCCTCCTGCCCGCTGCGCGCCACTTCCATGTGCCATTGCGGGCGCATGCGCATCACCTGCCTCACCAGCTCCACATTGACCGCGTTGTCCTCGGCATAGAGCACCGTGAGCTGTTGCTTGCCCGTGTCGTCCAGGCCACCAAAGGCAGAGCGGTAGGCGTCTTTGTCCGAGCCGTCGGCCGTGGGGGCTTGCGCCAGCGGCAGCCACACCCGAAAGCTGGTGCCCACGCCCGGTGTGCTGCTGACCTCGATGCGGCCCTGCATCAGGTCGACCAAGCGCTTGACGATGACCAGGCCGATGCCCGTGCCCTCGACCGACGTGCGCTCGGCGCCCAGGCGGTTGAAGGGCTCAAAGAGGTGGTCCAGCTGGCTCTGGCTCATGCCTTTGCCGGTGTCGGTCACGGTCAGCATCACATGGCGTTCCACGGCCATGGCCTCGACCATGACGCGACCGCCGCGCAGGTTGTATTTGATGGCGTTGCTCAAGAGATTGACCAAAACCTGACGCAGTCGGACTTGGTCGGCGCGGGTGTACAGATCGG
>JAVLFO010000258.1:0-2117 GCA_046052805.1 Aquabacterium sp.
GGTGAAGGCCGATGCCAACAGGCCCAGGCTGCGTGCGGTGGTCGAGGCGCTGGCGTTGGTGCCCGATTGGGTGCCGAAGCTGCTGCTCACGTTCGAGGCAACCAGCAGGTCTTGGGCGTAGTAGTTACCGAAGGCCGACAGCAGGTCGCCCGACAGGGTGTTGGTGGCCAGGTTGAACGAGAAGTTGACCAAGTTGATGGTCACGGTGCCCAAGAAGGTCGAGGTGCTCAGGGCGATGCCGGCGGTGTCGGCGAAGTCGACCAACAGGGCGCCGGGGGTCGTGATCAGCGACACGCCTTGCAGCGGATCGGTCAGCGTGCCGGTGCTGGCACTGTAGGTCGCGGAGCCAACCGAAGCGGCGGTGAAACCCTTGGCTGCCAGAACGGACGTGTCGATGGTCACGCTGCCGGTGGCAGCCGTGAAAGGCTGAGCGGTGGCGGCCGATGCGGCGCCAGCTGCGAAGGCCAGGGTCAGAACGCTGAACTGCTTGAGAAACTTCATGATATGTCCTTGTTTCTGTTGACTGCAGGGGCGTTCACTTGCTCGCCCTCCTTGCTATGGCGTCATCTTGCGGCCGGATCACGGCAGCGTTCATAGGGTTCCCTCGCATCACCCCGTGACTGAGGGGCGTCAAACGCTCCACGTGTTGGATTCTGTGAGCACCGCCATCAAGGGTTTGTCGTGTTCTTGCGGCGCCAGGGTCGTGACATCGAGCTGGCCGAGGTCCCAGGCCACGCCAATGGCGGTGACTTCGGGGTGCGCGGCCAGGAAGCGGTCGAAGTAGCCGCCGCCGTAACCCAGGCGCCAGCCCTCGGGCGTGAAGCCCACACACGGCACCAGCACCACGTCGGGCACCACGGCTTTGCCCTCGGGGCTGGGGATGCCGCAACCGTCACGGGTGGTGGGTTCTTGGCCGTCCCAGGGCCTGAAATGCATCTCGACCGGGTTTTTTTGCGCGAAAGGCAGGGCCAAGGTGCAAGGCCATTGCGCCAGGGCGGCTTGCGCAGCGCCCCGTGGGTTAAATTCACCTGGCATGGGCCAGTACAGGCCCAGGCAATCGGGCTCGAGTTGGGCCAGCACCGACATCAGGCGCGCCTCCAGGGCTTGTTGCGCCAATTCACCGGCGGCGGTGGCCGCCCAAATGCGGCGTTCGGTCAGCAAACGCTGGCGCAGGGCGGTGCGGGCATCGATGGCGGTGTTCAGGGACATGGAAAAGGTCGATCAAATTGCGGATTTCGTCTAAGTATGCGTTGCCAACGGTGGCCCTTCGGGTGGGCGCCTTGGCTTTGACCCTGGCTTGGGGTGGTCCTTGCCTGGCCCAAACAGCCGCCACGGCCGATGACAGCACCGTGCAAGACGCTCGGGATGCGCTGCGCACCCGCGACAAGCCCCGCTTGCTGGCCGACCGCGATGCGCTGATCGCCGCGCGCCACCCCTTGGCGCCCTGGGCCGACTACTGGGCCTTTCAGGCGCGCTTGACCGAGATCGGCCCGGCTGAGGTCGACGCATTTTTGGCCCGCTGGCCCGACAGTTACGTGGCCGACCGCGCCCGCAACGACTGGTTGCTGGAGTTGGGTCGCCGCCAAGACTGGGCCACGTTTTTGCGCATCCAGCCCACCTTCCGCATGAACGATGACCGCGAGGTCAGCTGCCTGGGCGTGCTGGCGCGCTACCAAACGCGTGCGCCCATGGAAGGCCCGGGCGATGGCCGTGAGCAGGCCCGCCAGGCCTGGTGGGGCCAAAAAGACGCCGACTACGGCTGTGATGCCATGGCGCAGGCCCTGGTGGCCGGTGGTGTGCTGACCCAAGGCGATGTGTGGCGCAAGTTGCGCCTGGCCATTGAGGCCGACAAGCCTCGGGCGGTGCAGCAGTCGGCGCGTCTGCTGGGCGAGCCCCTGTCGCAGGTCGTGTCGAAGCTGATGGGCCAGCCGCAGGCCTTTTTGATGGGGGGCCGTGGCGCCGCCGCGAGCCTGGCCGCCGATGGCGCCGGCCACGCGCCGGGCGCTTCGATCGGGCCTGAGCCCAAGCGCGCCGCCAAGGCCAAGTCCAACAACAAGCGCAAGACACGAGCGCTCTCGGTGCCCGCGCCCATCCCGATGGCGCTGCCACCGGAGACG
>JAVLFO010000259.1:0-16490 GCA_046052805.1 Aquabacterium sp.
CCTTGGCCTGCATGGCAGGGTCACCGGCTCGCACCTGACTTCCATGCACAGCATGGACAACTACTATGTGAGCAAACTGATCCCGCTCATGGCAGAGGCGCAGTTAAGCGTAGTGGCCAACCCGCTGATCAACATCACCCTGCAGGGCCGGCACGACACCTACCCCAAGCGCCGTGGCATGACCCGCGTGCCCGAGATGTTGTCAGCAGGCATCGATGTCGCCTTCGGGCACGACTGCGTCATGGACCCTTGGTACAGCCTGGGCAGTGGCGACATGCTGGAGGTTGCTCACATGGGCTTGCATGTGGCCCAGATGACTGGGCAAGACGGCATGCGCGCTTGCTTTGAAGCCGTCACCAGCACGCCTGCCCGCATCATGGGCCTGGATGACCTGGGCCTTCGCGTAGGCGGTCGCGCTGACATGGTCTTGCTGCAAGCGCGCGACCCCGTCGAAGCCGTGCGCCTGCGCGCCACCCGTTTGCACGTGATCCGTGCAGGTCGGGTGATCGCCAGCACCGCGCCGGCGGTGGCGCAACTGCACCTCAGTGGGCGACCCGCCAGCGTCAGTTTTCAGTCGCCTTGAGGTTGCCCTGCCGTGTGCATGGGCCAAAGCATCAAACCATCACGCTCAAGCTGCTGATGCTGCTTGATGTGCTGCTGGACGTGTCGGACACCGATTGGTACTGCTGATTCGCCAGTTGCTGCACCTGCGTCAACATCGACTTGAGCTTGTCTGAAAACGCCGTCACCTCTTTGTCGCTGATGGTGCCGTCTTGGTCGGTGTCCAAAGCCTTCAACAGCTCTTTCAGCTTCTCACTCGATGAGCTCGACGTGGTCGATGACGTCGACGACGTGGCCGATGTGCCGTCGTCACTGTCACCATCGCCGTCACCCGAGGGCGGTGGCCCAGGTGGTGGACCTGGTGGCGGCGCCATCATCCCGGCAAAGCCTGCGGTCGACATGCCCATCGAGGCCAGCGAGCCTTCGCTGCCGTCCTTCTTGGGTGCACCGGCCTTGAGCTCGGCTTCGCTGATGCTGCCATTGCCATCGGTGTCCAACTTGCTGAACAACTGATCGACTTGGCTGCTGTCGGTGCTGCCGCTGGTGCTGTCGGTGCCACTGGTCTTGCTGGCGTGTTTGTCCAGCATGGCCTTGAGCTCGGTCTTGTCCAGGCCCCCACTGCCATCGGTGTCGATCTTCGAAAAATCAGGTGGCTTACCGTGCCCACCATGAGCACCCCGCATCTGTACATAGCTGCTGGCTCCGCCAGAGCCCGCACTGGAAATCGTCATCATGACGTGTCCTTTCATGGCTGAAAGACGCCCGGCACACCCCGGGCATGCCCGCAGCAAACCACTTGCCCCGGTGTCACCCATTGTTGGCAGCCCATGTAGTGGGCGCTTATCCGCTTTGTACCGAGACTGACACAAGCGCCTCACCGAACGCAGCAATTGGCCTGTGAAAGGCGGGCTGTCTGTGCCATTGCCGCAGGCGCAGCATCCATATGCTTGATGTCGAACATGCAATGCAGGGGCACACATGAATCATCAGACACCCGTGTTGTGGCTGGAGTCACCTGAACAACTCGCCTGGTTGACCAGTGCCGAGATGGATGGCTACTTGCGCATGTTCGGCCTGCAAGTGCTACGCACACGCGAAGGCATGGCGCCCAGCGCATCGCCAGATGATGCTGCGGCTGTGTGGATCGTCGATGCGCAAGGTCTGAGCGAGGCGCAAATTGCCACCGCGATCGTGCGGGCCCAGACCCAGCATGCGGCGGTGATCGTTTTGATGCCATCGGCCTCGCCCATGCTGCGCGCGCACATGCTCGACATGGGCGCCGACGATTGCTTGTCTGCCCCCTTTGAAAAGCGAGAACTCGCCGCGCGCTTGCAAGCCTTGATCCGCCGGCAAGAGCGCCGACGCGACCAGGCACACGCAGCATCGGGCCAGTGGGTGCGCTTTGGCCCCTGGCTGCTCGACACCCATCGCCGCCGATTGACCCACCCCATACACGACGAAGTGACCTTGTCTCATGCCGAGTTCCGCTTGCTCTTGGCGTTCTTGAGCACGCCTCGGCAAGTGTTCTCGCGAGACCGACTGATGGACGAAGCGCGTGGCCGGGGCATGGACGCTTTCGAGCGCAGCATCGACCTGCTCGTCTCGCGCTTGCGCCACAAGCTGGGCGACAACCCACGCCAACCCAGCCTCATCCAAACCGTGCGCGGGCAGGGCTATGTGTTCAATGCCCAACCCTCTGTGCACAACGCTGTGGCGCATCGGCACTGAGGCTCATTTACTGTGCTAACATTACGTTCTTCACGCTGTGCCCTGGTGGTGAAATTGGTAGACGCGCCGGATTCAAAATCCGGTCCCGCGAGGGGTGCCGGTTCGATTCCGGCCCGGGGCACCACAAAATTCCGAACAAAAACAACCACGCAGTCTGCCGCGGTTGCAATAGGCTCCTCACGGAGCCTTTTTTGTTTCTGACTTGACTGGGCCAAGCTCTATGACCTACCCGACGCTCGAAGACGCCATCGGCAAGACCCCACTCGTTCGGCTGCAGCGCGTGCCAGGTGCTGACTGCGATGTGCGTGGCAACGTCATCCTGGCCAAGCTCGAGGGCAACAACCCAGCGGGTTCCGTCAAAGACCGCCCGGCCATCAACATGATCCGCCGTGCCGAAGAGCGCGGCACCATCAAGCCCGGCGACACCCTGATCGAGGCCACCTCCGGCAACACCGGCATCGCACTGGCCATGGCCGCCGCCATCCGCGGCTATCGCATGATTTTGATCATGCCGGAAGACCTGTCCATCGAGCGCGCCCAGACCATGAAGGCCTTCGGCGCCGAGCTCATCCTCACGCCCAAGAGCGGCGGCATGGAATACGCCCGCGATCTCGCCGACCAAATGGTGCGCGAAGGCAAAGGCGTGGTGCTCGACCAGTTCGCCAACCCCGATAACCCAGCCGTTCACTTTGAGACCACTGGGCCAGAGATCTGGGCAGACACGCATGGCCGCGTCACCCACTTCGTCAGCGCCATGGGCACCACGGGCACCATCACCGGCGTGTCCAAGTTCCTCAAATCACAGAACCCCGACGTGCGCATCGTGGGTGCCCAGCCGCAAGACGGCTCGCGCATCCCGGGCATCCGCAAATGGCCCGAGGCCTACTTGCCCAAGATCTACGAGCCCAGCCGCGTCGATGAGCTCATCTACGTCAGCCAACTTGATGCCGAAGACATGGCCCGTCGCCTGGCCCGCGAAGAAGGCCTGTTTTGCGGCATCTCGGCCGCAGGGGCATGCTGGGCCGCGCTGCAACTGGCACAAAATGTCAGCAACGCCACCATCGTCTTCATCGTTTGCGACCGTGGCGACCGCTACCTCTCCACCGGCGTCTTCCCCGCCTGAACCCAGCCACCGAGGCCTGCCCATGGACACCCACAAGGAACTCGACGCCCGCGGCCTGCTGTGCCCGCTGCCCATCCTCAAGGCCAAGAAAGCCTTGTCTGACATGCAAAGCGGCGATGTTCTCAAAGTGCTGGCCACCGACCCGGGCTCGGTGCGCGACTTCCAAGCCTTCGCCCGTCAAACCGGCAATGACCTGGTCGACCAGCAAGCCGCGCAAGTCAACGGGCAAGACGAATACACCCATTACCTGCGCCGCCGCTGATCACGCGTCCCCGGGTTCGTCGCCGGCCTTGTCGCTCGGGGCGGGCAAGCCCAGGTGCCTGAACGCGGCAGACGTCGCTATGCGGCCGCGCGGCGTGCGTTGCAAAAACCCTTGCTGGATCAGATACGGCTCGATCACATCCTCGATCGTCTCGCGCTCCTCGCCAATGGCAGCGGCCACGTTGTCCAGACCGACCGGCCCACCATCAAAGCGGTGAATGATGGCCTCAAGCAGCTTGCGGTCCATCACGTCAAAACCCAGCGGGTCGACGTCCAACATCGCCAGGGCCTTGTCCGCCATGTCCTTGGTGATGCGGCCTGTGCCCTTCACATCGGCGTAGTCACGCACCCGGCGCAGCAAGCGGTTGGCAATGCGCGGCGTGCCGCGTGAGCGCTTGGCCACCTCCATCGCGCCCTCGGCATCGATGGGCGCATTGAGCAGCCCCGCCGACCGCGTCACGATGCGCTGCAGCTCCTCGTTCGTATAAAACTCCAGCCGCGCCACGATGCCGAATCGGTCTCGCAAGGGGTTGGTCAGCATGCCAGCGCGCGTGGTCGCACCCACGAGCGTGAAGGGCTGCAGGTCCAGCTTGATCGAGCGAGCCGCGGGGCCTTCGCCAATCATGATGTCGATCTGATAGTCCTCCAGAGCGGGGTACAAGATCTCTTCGACCACAGGGCTCAGCCGATGGATTTCATCGATGAACAGCACATCGTGCTTTTCCAGATTGGTCAGGATCGCAGCCAGGTCTTTGGGCTTTTCCAGCACCGGCCCTGAGGTTTGGCGCAGGTTCACGCCCAGCTCGGCCGCAATGATGTGGCTCAGCGTGGTCTTGCCCAAGCCGGGGGGGCCAAACAACAGCACGTGGTCGAGCGCCTCCCCGCGCTTCTTGGCCGCGCCGATGAAGATCTCCAACTGCTCGCGGGCTTTCATCTGACCCACGTATTCGTCTAAGTCCTTGGGCCGAAGCGCGCGCTCCAGCGCATCCTCGTGGGGCGACACCACCGCCGCGCCAACCACCCGGCTTGGCGCGTCTTCCAGGAAGGGCGAAGCCTGCGGCGGGGCTTTGCGCCGCTTGGCGGGTGGGTCGAAGTCGTCGGTTTGGATGCTCATGCTTGGATTATCCGGCTGACGTTTTGTTGCGAATGGGCAACATTAATCCGTTCGGATCTGGGTTTATGACGCCACTGTCATCACGCGAATTGAAAAAGTCTGCTGCAATGCACTCAGTTTCGGCGGGTGCCCGATCGATCGCGGTCGGTTGGGCAACGCGAGGTGGAAAACACCCGTGCACCACAACAAGCCGCTGAAGCATCTGGTTCAACTTTGGAGAAGTCAATGAAAAAGACTCTGCTGGCTCTGGCTGCCATCGCTGCATCTTCTGCTGCTTTCGCTCAATCTTCCGTGACGCTGTACGGCGTGGTCGACGCTTCGCTCGAATCTGCTAAGAGCAGCTCGGCAACCGTCACTCGCGTCTCGTCTGACAACCTGAGCTCTTCGCGCTTCGGCCTGAAGGGCACCGAAGCCATCGAAGGCGGCCTGAAGGCCAACTTCGCCCTGGAATCGGGCCTGAAGGTTGACACCGGCGCCAACGGCGGCGGCACCACCCGTTTCTTCGACCGCGCCGCTTGGATCGGTCTGGCTGGTGGCTTCGGTGACGTCCGTCTGGGTCGCATCGACTCGCTGATCGGCGACATCGCTGGCAACGTTCTGAGCGCTCAAACGCCTGACGACCTGAAGCTGCTGAACACCCGCGCTGGCGACAGCTATCGCCGCGTTGACAACGCCATCACCTACAACCTGCCTACGCTGGTTCCTGGTCTGGCTTTGGCTGCTCAGTATTCAACGGCTGCCAACGGCACCGAAACCGTGAACTCGACCACCGGCGACAACGTTGGTAAGTCGTACGGTCTGTCGGCCAAGTACGCTGCAGGCCCTCTGTCGGCTGGCATCGGTTACCTGAACGTCAAGGACGCTGCTGCTTTCGCAACGCCTAACTTCGCTGGCAACCAAAAGGCCAACGCGACGCTGGCATACGTGGGCTACGACCTGGGCACCGCCAAGGTCACCGCTTACTACGACACCGAAACCAATACGCCTAACAACGCTGGTTTGGCCGCTGGTAGCGTCAACACCCGTCGCCTGAGCATCCTGGGTGCCAAGGTTGCCGTGCCTTTCACGCCTGAGTTCACCCTGGTGACCGGTCTGTCGACCGCTCGCAACACCAAGGGCACCCAAGCTGGCGACGACAACGTGCAAGTCGTGACCGTCAAGGGTCTGTACTCGCTGTCCAAGCGCACCACGGCTTACGCCATGTTCTCGAACGTGAACAACGGCCAAGGCACCAACTACAACTTCACCGGCACGACCGAAGTCAACAACAAGACTTCGCGCATGCTGGCTGTTGGCCTGCGTCACGCTTTCTGATTCAGTTCAGTTCGCTTGAACCAAAAAGGGGCTTCGGCCCCTTTTTTCATGTCTTTTCGCATCTTCACCTTGTCGTCATTTCGCGACACATAGCAGAAACCTGGGGTTCGCAAGCGAGTGGCTGCGCAACAATTCGTTGCACCCCCTGTATCGGGGGGAACCAAGGAGATACACGATGCAAAAGACCGTCATGACCAAAGCAGTTGCGGTTGCTTTGGCCACCCTCGGCGCCGGCGCTGCCTTCGCCCAGTCCACTTTCACCATCTACGGCAACGCTGACGTCAGCTTGGACAATGTCCACAACACGGCAGGTGTCCCCTTTTTGAACGGCACCACAGCTGCTCCAGCTTTGGGTGGTGCGACCGCCGCGCAAGCAACACAAGGCAAGAAGTCCACATTGAGTCGCGTCTCGCCAAGTGCGACTTCGCAAACTTCTTTTGGTTTTAAGGGCACCGAAGACATCGGCGGCGGCATCAAAGCGGGCTTCGTGCTCGAGGGCCAGCTCTCGCATGACACCGGTGCTTTGAGCCAAGACGGCCGCATCTTTGGCCGCCAAAGCTACGTTGGCCTGACCACACCTTACGGTGAAGTTCGCCTTGGCCGTCAGTACGCCCCGATCTTCTATTCGACAGCATTGGTGACCGGCGAGCGCTTCGGTGCAACCGATTTGTTCACCGAAGGCGGCGCATCCAACAACCTGCAGGTTCGACAAGACAACCAGATCAGCTACTGGCTGGCGTATGGCCCATTGACCGGTGCCGTGGCTTACTCGCCCAACGCCGGTGCAACCAATAACGTCTCGGCTGCGCGTGGCGCCGCTGCCCCTGCGTCGGGTTCCTATTTGGGTGGTGCCAGTGCAGGCACCGAGACGGCCAACACGAAGGGTGGCCGTGCTTTCGGTTACTTTGCCAACTACCAGTTTGACCCGGCCCTGAATGCCACTTTCGGCTTCCATCGCAACGAGTTCGACGGTGCCAAGTTGAGCGTCTACACGCCGGCAACCGGTGTTGCAGCCTCTTCGGCCTTTGCGTTGGACAAATACCAAGCGTACAACTTTGGTGTGAAGTACATCGTGCCACAGTCCAATATTTTGCTGGATGCTGCCGTGGGCCAAGGCAAGTACAACTTCGGCGGTACCGATGAAAACATCAAGCTGCAGTTCTTGGTCGCTGGTATTCGCGTGCCGGTGGATCAGTGGACCTTCTCTGCTCAAGCCTCGCAAGTAAAGTTCAAGAACTTCACGAAAGGCAAAGACACTGGGTTGATGTTCGGCTCTGAGTACACCTTGTCCAAGCGCACGGCCTTGTTTGCGCGCTTCGTCCAAGTCCGCGACGATGCAGGCGATGCCTTCGATGCGAAGTTCACTACTTCCGTCGCCACGGGCAGCACCAACCTGGGTGGCATTCAAGGTGGCCCTGACGTTGTAGCAACAAACCTCGGCTTCCGCGAAACCCCTCTGTTCGCCGGTGCTGGCATCAACCCCGGCGGCAAGGCCACCTACTTCGGTGCAGGCATCCGTCACTCGTTCTGATCGCCACTCATCCGGCAGTCAAACAAAAACCGCCCCTCGGGGCGGTTTTTTCATGCCCGAATCAAAAGCGCGCTGCTTTGTCGAGCGTGTCTGCGTTCATGGCGCACACCGCCCTGAAACCTGCACTGATGCGTCCATCTTGGCTGGCACGGGTCCAAAAACGCATCGCAGCATGGGCTGCTTGTAGCCAGGCATCACGCTCTGCGGGCAAGGGCATCGCAGTGGCAAAGTCTCGGTGCGGCAACTCCATGCCACGCACAGGCGCATAGCCCATGGGCAGCATGTCGTACACCGGCGCCAGTTTCAGCCCTGGCCTAAAGGCCAGGTTGCCGTCGTGCATGTCGGTGTTGGCGATCAGCCTGCCAAACCACCACAGCCGCAACACTTGCGCGTGTGTGTCGGCGTCAATCAGCCCAAGTTTGAGCAGCCCCGCCACGCCTTGCGGCCAAGGCTTACCACCCATACCGACCAGTGCAGCATTCAATGCCGACCACGAGCACACTGGCGAGCGCCCTAGGCGCCCATGGCGATCAAAGCGCTCCACTTCGAGGAAGGTGCGTCCGCCGCCTTGGTGCACGTGGCTCATAGAGGCGGCCATGTTGAGGTGCTCGCTGACCGTTTGCAGCGCCAGGTGCTCGCAAACCAACAGGTCTGACCAACGCACGGTGCCTGGGGACTCATCCACGCCCGAAAACTTCACGATGACGTGGAGGGTGTCGCCGGCCATCTGCCTGCAAGCTGTGAATTTCGGAAACTCACCACCAGCCGATGAGCCCGCACTGCCGGCGGTCATAGCCTGTTCTGCCAAGCCAAGGTACGCGGGCAAAAGCGCTGATTCCAGCACAGGCTCAGGCCCGTGTTGAGTTGGGTCCAGCCACCGCCGCAGGGCCACCTCGCCCAAGATCAAGCCGCCACTTTGGTCGCTGCCCAACAGGCTCAAGGCGTACAGCGTGTCATCTTCTGACCACTGGGTCGGGTCTGCGCTCACTTGCAGCAGATCGGCGTTTTGGCTGGCAAAGTGCCGGCCCAGAAAGCCTTGCGGGCGCATGTCGTCCAGCATGTAGGGCAGGCCTTCAAACCAGCCGTCTTGCATGGCCTCGTCCAAAGGCCACACCACGCGGCTCATGTCATCGAGCATGCAGCCCTGAGGATAGGTGGGGTACAGCAGCGTCACCTCGTGCGCCATGCCGGCCTCGTCAATCCGGTACAGCGGCAGGTGCTCAAGTTTGCCTCGCACAGGCCTGCAAGCTGCGTAGGTGGTTCGGCGAGCCTTGCCGCCTGAGATCACCGCCGGACCCAGCCCGTGCACAGCACGCATCAAGGTGGCCCTGCTGATGCCGAGTCGATCGGTCAGGGCTTTGCTGGGCAGTCGCTGCCATGTCCGCAGGGCATGGAGCAGGTCATCTTGCACGCTCATGAAACGATTCACATACAGGTTGAACGGCTCGCCTAATGGTCAAAAGGCCATTTGATGCACTGTATCCTGAAACGATTCATGAAACAATCATTTGGTGGGCAGCAGCGTCTCCAGCTTGAACAAGTCAGCCACGGCCTCGCGTTCGCGCACCACCCACACCTGCGCGCCGTCCACCATCAACTCGGCTGCGCGGCCACGTGTGTTGTAGTTGCTGGCCATGGTCATGCCATAGGCGCCGGCCGACAGCACCGCCAGCACATCACCCGCCTGCACGTTCAAGGCGCGGTCGCGGCCCAGCCAGTCGCCAGACTCGCACACCGGGCCCACAACGTCCCACACCTCGGTGCCGCCTTCACGCTGTTGCGTGTTGACGATGCCCATATAGGCTTCGTACAGGGCAGGGCGCATGAGGTCGTTCATCGCGGCGTCCACCACACAGAAGTTCTTTTGCTCGCCAGGCTTGAGGTACATCACTTCGGTCAGCAGCACGCCGGCATTACCGACCAGCGAGCGGCCGGGCTCAAAAACGATCTCGCGGTGGCCGTGCCCGCGCGCATCGATTTTGCTCAGCAATTTGCCGATCAGCACGTCGGCTGCGGGCGGCACTTCGTCGGTGTAGGTGATGCCCAAACCGCCACCCAGGTCCAGGTGGTGGATCTTGATGCCAGCCGCTTCGATGGCCTCGACCAGGTCGAGCACGCGGTCAAGCGCATCCAAGTAGGGTGACACCTCGGTGATTTGCGAACCAATGTGGCAGTCGATGCCGACCACCTCGAGGCCCGGGAGGCTGGCTGCACGGCGGTAAGTTGCCAGAGCCACCTCATGGGCCACCCCGAACTTGTTGCCCTTCAGACCCGTCGAAATGTAGGGGTGCGTGCCCGCGTCAACGTCGGGGTTGACACGCAGGCTGACGCGCGCTGTGCGCCCCGCCTCGACGGCCACCTGCGACAACACCTCAAGCTCGGCGGTGCTTTCAACGTTGAAGCAGCGCACGCCGGCGTCCAGAGCCAAACGCATTTCGCGGCGGGTTTTGCCCACGCCCGAGAACACGACCTTGCCCGCCTCGCCGCCCGCAGCCAGCACGCGTGCCAGCTCGCCTTCAGAGACGATGTCAAAGCCACAGCCGGCCTTGGCAAAGGTCTGCAACACAGCCAGGTTCGAGTTGGCTTTGACGGCGTAGCAAATGAGGTGCGCGCGGCCCGTCAATGCGCGTTGGTAGGGTGCCAATGCAGCCAGCATGGCCTTGCGCGAGTACACATACAGCGGGCTGCCGTGCTGTTGTGCGAGGCCGCGCAGCGACACCTCATCCAAGTGCAATTCGTTGCCTTTGTAGGCCAAAAATGGGGAGCCAGGGAGCGTCATTGTGGTGCGGGGGCAGCAGAGGTGGATGGGGTGCTGGCGGCAGGCGCTGGCAGGTAAAGCGGACCTTTTTGGCCGCACGCCGACAAGGCGGTTGTGCCGGCGATGGCCAGGCAGATCAGGCCAAGCCGGAGCCACTTGCCCTGCATTTTCAGCGGAGATCGCGCCTCGCGCAGAGCTTGGCTGGCCACACTGCCTAAAATTCGAAGATTGCGTTTCATGCGCCCATTCTAAGGAAGCCCACATGTCCCAGCCAGCTGCGCCCCAAACGCTCTCGGATGCCCAGTACGACGCAGCAATCCAAGCCGTGCTTCAACGCGTCGAGTCGGCCGTTGATCAATGGCTGCAAGACGACGTGATCGACATCGACGCAGCGCGATCTGGCGGCATGTTGACCTTGGCTTTGCCCGACCGCAGCCAGCTCATCGTCAACGCGCAGCCGCCGCTGCAGGAGCTGTGGCTGGCCGCGCGCCGGGGTGGTTTTCATTTCAAGCTGGCCGAGTCGGGCCAGTGGCTCGACACCCGCTCCGGCGAAGAGTTTTTCAGCCTTTTGTCGGCTTGCGCCTCAGAGCAAGGCCGCGTGGCCGTGCGCTTTTGATGTCTGCTTTGGCGTCCTCAGGCCTCACTCAGGCTTGCCGCCAAAGAGATTGAGGATGCCGCGCTTCTCTTCGTCGGTGGTACTGGCTGGCGGTGCGCCGGTGCCGGTAGGGGCATCGGTGGTGTCAGGGCCCAACTCGCGCACGCCAGTGCCCGATGTGTACTCTTCGTAGAACCACTCGCCACCGATGTTGACGACGCCTTGCGGCGGTGTCGGCTCTTCAACGGGCACGCCGCGCAGCGCGGTGCCCATGTACTCGATCCAGATTGGCAGCGCCAAGCCACCGCCGGTTTCTTTGTCGCCCAACTTGCGCGGCTGGTCATGCCCGATCCACACCACGGCGACGTTGTGGGCGGTGTAGCCCGCGAACCAGGCGTCCATGGAGTCGTTGGTCGTGCCGGTTTTGCCGTACAGGTCAGGGCGCTTGAGCAAAGCCTGCGCCTTGGCCGCTGTGCCCGAGCGCGTCACTTCCTGCAGCAAGCTGCTCATGATGAAAGCATTGCGCGCTTCGATGGTGCGCATGCTTTCGTCCAGCGGGCTGGGGCGGTAGCTGGCCAGTGGGTGGCCCCGGTGGTCGGTCACCTTTTCAACCAGCAGCGGGTTGACGCGGTAGCCGCCGTTGGCAAACACCGCGTAGGCGTCGGCCATTTGCAAGGGCGTCACCGACCCGGCGCCGAGCGCCATCGTCAGGTAGGCCGGGTGCTTGTCAGCTTCAAAACCGAAGCGAGTGATCCAGTCTTGGGCGTACTTGGCGCCAATCGAGCGCAGCACCCGGATCGAAATCATGTTTTTGGACTTGGCCAAACCACGGCGCAAAGGCATCGGGCCCTCGAACTTGCCATCGTAGTTCTTGGGCTCCCATGCTTGACCACCCGTGGTCCCAGCGTCAAAGAACAGGGGGGCGTCGTTCACCACCGTGGCGGGGGTGAAGCCTTTTTCCAGCGCTGCTGAATAGATGAAGGGCTTGAAGCTCGAGCCAGGCTGACGCCAAGCCTGCGTCACATGGTTGAACTTGTTGCGGCCGAACTCAAAGCCGCCCACCATCGCGCGGATCAGGCCTGTGCGCGGGTCCATCGACACAAAGGCGCCTTCCACCTCGGGCAGTTGCAGCACATACCAGTTGCCCTGCTTGTCTTTGCTCACGCGCACCACCGCGCCACGGCGGATCTGCTGCTTGGGGTTGGCTTTGTCGGTCAGCGCATTGCCAACGGCTTTGAGGCCATCGGCGCCGATGACCAGTTGCTCGCCAGACTGAAGCGCCACTTGGAGCTTTTGCGGCTCAACGCCCAGGACAACCGCTGCCCGGATGTCTTCACTGTCGGGGTGATCCTCGAGTGCCTCGGCCACACGCACGTCAACCAATTTTGGGTCGGCAGGCAAGTCGACATAGGCCTCAGGGCCGCGCCAGCTCTGTCGGCGATCGAAGTCCAGCAGGCCTCGACGCAATGCCTTGTAGGCCGCCGTCTGGTCGGTCATGACGATCGAGGTGTAGACGTTCAGACCACGCGTGTAGGCCTCGGCGCCATATTGTTCGTGCATCAAGAGGCGCGCGGCTTCGGCTGCGTACTCTGCGTGAACCGGAATGGGTGTTTTGCTGCGGTATTGAAGCTCTTCGGCTTTGGCCTGGTCGCGCTGCTCGGCGGTGATGAAACCGTTTTCCAGCATGCGGTCGATGATGTACTGCTGCCGCAGGGTGGCGCGCTTGGGGTTGCGAACCGGGTTGTAAGCCGAGGGTGCCTTCGGCAAGCCAGCCAGCATGGCGGCCTCAGCCACCGAAATGTCCTTGATGGGCTTGCCAAAATAGGTGTCGCAGGCTGCGGCAAAGCCGTAGGCACGCTGCCCCAGGTAGATCTGGTTCATGTAGAGCTCCAGGATCTGATCCTTGCTCAACATGCTTTCAATCTTCAGGGCCAGCAAGATCTCGTAAATTTTGCGGGTGAAGGTTTTCTCGGTGGGCAGGTAGAAGTTACGAGCGACCTGCATCGTGATGGTCGACGCGCCTTGGCTCTTGGATTCGCCAAAGTTGGCCAGTCCGGCGCGCAATACGCCGACATAGTCAACACCACCGTGTTTGTAGAAACGCGCATCCTCAATCGCCAGAACCGCGTCCCGCATCACCTTTGGGATTTGCTTGATCGGCAGGAAATTGCGTTTTTCTTCGCCAAACTCGCCGATCAATACCCCATCGGCCGAGTACACCCGCATGGGTATTTTGGGCTGGTAGTCGGCCAAGCCCTTCACTTCGGGCAGATTCGGGTAGGCTATGGCCAAGCCAATGCAAGCCAGCAGCAGACCGCTCAACGCACCGGCCAGCCCCAAGCCCGTCAAGATCAGCACAGGTTTGATCACCCACACATGCCACCATGGTTGCTGGCGTTTGGCATGCGTGTCTCCGGCCGTCGAGTTTTGTTTTTTTGGGTCTGAAGCGCTCATGAGGTCTTGCCAGGTAGGTGCCTTGATTATAGAAACGCCAATCGCCTGTCTGCCCGCGCGAGCGGCTTGCACGGCAAAAGCCGCACATTTTGTTGGGGTTGCAACGGGATGTAAGACGTGTGCATACCGCAACGTGATGCGGATTTCTACTGCTTACTCCACGCTCATTCACAAAAACTTTGCTGATAGCATTGAAGTGGTTTATTAACTTTCCAGCGTCAGTCATGGCGCGTGGGGGACGGTGTGAGCTTTCTTGACACGCTCTTGGGCCGCAAGCATCCGCCAATGATCGGACTGGACATCAGTTCGTCAAGCGTGAAGCTGGTCGAGCTGAGCCAGTCTGCAACTGGTGAATACATCCTGGATCGGTTTGCCTCCGAGCCCTTCGAGAAGGGCTGGATCGCCGACGGCCAGATTGAAAAGTTCGACGAGGTGGCCGAGGCAGTTCGCAAGGTGGTCATCAAAAGCGGCACGCGCACCAAGCACGTGGCCATGGCCATGCCCCAGTCGGCGGTGATCACCAAAAAGATCATGCTGCCCGCAGGGCTGCGCGAAGAAGAAATGGAAATGCAGGTTGAAGCTGAGGCCAACCAGTACATCCCTTTTTCGCTGGACGAAGTCAGTCTCGATTTTTGTGTGGTGGGCCCCAGCCCCACCTCTGCAGGTGACGTTGAGGTGCTGATTGCGGCGTCTCGCAAAGACCGTGTGCAAGACCGTCAGGGCTTGGCCGAAGCTGCTGGCCTCAAGCCCGCCATCCTCGACATCGAGTCGTATGCATCCCGTCTGGCGATGCAGCGTTTGATCGGCGCTTTGCCAGGTGAGGGTAAGGACGCGTTGGTGGCTTTGTTTGAGATCGGCGCTGAGAACACCAGCCTGAAGGTGCTGCGCGACAGCGAACTGCTCTATGACCGTGACCAGGCCTTTGGGGGCGCGCAACTGTCGCAGCTGATCTCTCGCCAGTACGGACTGTCGTTTGAAGAGGCTGAAACGAAGAAAGTTGCCGGCGATTTGCCCGAAGATTTCCAAAGCACGATCCTTGGTCCCTTCGTGGACAGCCTTTCGCAAGAAATCGGACGCGCTCTGCAGTACTTTTTTACCAGCACCCCGCATCACAAAGTGCACTACGTGATGCTGGCCGGTGGCACGGCGACTTTGCCTGGCCTCAAAGACCGTGTCACTGAACTGACGGGTTTTGCCTCCATGGTGGTCAACCCCTTCGACGGCATGAAGCTCGGCTCTGCCGTGCGTGAAAGCAAGCTGCGCCGTGAGGCGCCGTCCTACCTCACTGCGTGTGGCTTGGCCATGCGGAGGTTCCTCGCATGATGTTGATCAACCTGTTGCCTCATCGCGAGGAAAAGCGACGTCTCCGCAAGCAGGCATTTTTTGCCGGCTTGGGTTTGGCTGTGATCTTGGGGGCCGTGGTTGTTGCCCTTTGGTACGTGGTCCAAGAGCGCTTGATGGCGGCTCAGCGCTCGCGCAACGAATTCTTGACCAATGCCATTCACAAGCTGGACGACGAGATCAAAGACGTCTCTGCCTTGAAGGCCGAGATCGAATCGCTCAAAGCCCGTCAACGCGCTGTCGAAGACTTGCAGACCGACCGCAACATGCCGGTCTACCTGCTCAATGAGCTGGTGGCGCAAACGCCTGAGGGCATCTATCTCACGTCCATCCGGCAAACAGGCCAGAACGTTTTGGTGGCCGGCTTGGCACAAACCAACGAGCGTGTGTCGGAGTTCTTGCGCAACACCAACAGCAAGTCGGCTTGGCTGGAGCGGCCTGAGCTGGTCGAGATCAAGGCGTCAGCCCAGACCTCGAAAGACTCGCGTGACCCCAAACGCCTGTTCGAGTTCTCGATGCAGTTGAGTCTCAAGCGCCCGCAAGACGTGTCGGCCTCGGCGAGCGCGGCATCCGCTGCCAGCGGGGCGGCCAAGTCGGGCGTGGGGGCCAAAGGGGCTCAACCAGCTGCTTCGGTAGCCAAGCAGTTCTGAGGTCCACATGGCGAATCCCAACATCGACATCAACGCCTGGTTTGCCCAGGCCCAAGATCAGTTCCGCGGACTCAACCCGAATGAGCCGGGGCAATGGCCTCTTTTGCCCAAGTTGGCAACCTTTGTGGCCACCTCGGTGGTGGTTGTGACGCTGGGTTGGTTTGGTGTGCTGTCAACGCAAAGCGACGAACTGCAGGCCGAGCGAGACCGCGAACCGACCCTCAAGCAAGAGTACCGCACGAAGGTGGCGCAGGCCGTGAACCTGGGCGAGCTGCGCAAACAGCGCATCCAGGTTGAGGAATACGTCAAGCAGTTGGAAAAGCAGCTGCCAGGCAAGGCCGAAATGGACGCTTTGCTGTCTGACATCAACCAAGCCGGTTTGGGCCGTGGCCTTGAGTTTGACCTGTTCCGCCCGGGACAGGTCTCGGTCAAAGACTACTACGCTGAGCTGCCCATTGCCATCCGCGTGACGGGCCGCTTCCATGACATCGGCTCCTTCACGGCCGACATCGCCAATTTGTCGCGCATCGTGACCTTGCACAACCTGGTCATCTCCGGTGCGAATGCCAAGGATGCACAGGGCAACCTCTTCATGGAGGCCACCGCGCGCACATACCGTTACCTTGATCCTGCTGAAGTCGACGCCATGCGCGCCGAAAAAGCCAAGCAGAAGAAGGGGGAAAAGAAGTGATGCGCCATCCCCAACGCTGGATGATCGCCGCCGCCGTGCTCCTGAGCCTGAGCGCGTGCAGTGGTGAGCAAGACGAACTGCAAGCCTGGATGGAGCAGCAACGCCACGAGGTGCAACCGAGTGTGCAACCTCTGTCTCCGCCCCAAAAATTCAACCCACAGGCCTATTCGGGCGCGGGCGGCGTTGAGCCGTTCAGCAACCAAAAGCTGACGGGCGCCCTCCGGCAGGAGGCGCGGCAACCGAATTCGGCTGTGGCAGCCGAGTTGAATCGCCGCAAGGAGCCTTTGGAAGCCTTCCCGCTCGACAGCATGAGCATGGTGGGCAGCGTGACCACTGTCTCTTATACACATCTGACGCTGCCGACGACTA